>NZ_JBRREK010000008.1:0-112160 GCF_056760235.1 Stenotrophomonas sp. STEN018 | reverse complement strand
CCGGCAAGGTGGCCTTGGTCGCGGTTATGAGAAAGATGCTGGTCATCCTCAATGCTCGTAAACGAGATGCGGAGGCCGCTATGGCCTCCGGCTGACAAGACAGTTGCTACAAAGGCTTGGCTCCCCAAGTGCTTCACCCTTACCCTCACCTCTTTCCCGCTAGAAGAACGGCTTCCAAGCCTCGACCTTCGCAAATGACCGATCCCCGCCAACTCCTCCGCCAACAACTGCGCCAGCACCGCCGCGACATCCCCGCCGCCGAACGCATCGCCGCTGCCGAAACCCTCGCCACGCACCTGCTGTCCCTGCCTTTCGCAGGGCTCAGTGGCCATGTCGCCGGCTACTGGGCGATGGACGGCGAGATCGCCCTGCACCGCTGGCAGATGCAGTTGCCGCCGCAGCAGACCTATTGCCTGCCGCTGCTGCACGGCAAACTGCTGCGCTTCGCCCCTTGGCGGCCCGGCCAAGCATTGGTCAGCAACCGTTATGGTATTCCCGAGCCTGATGTGGACCCTGCGCAGGCGCTGCGGCCGGAGGAAATGGCCTTGGTCATCGCCCCGCTGGTCGGCTTTGATGCTGGCGGCCGTCGGCTGGGCATGGGGGGCGGCTGGTATGATCGCAGCTTCGCATTTCGGCAGCGCCAGGCCGCGCCGCCGTGGCTGGTGGGGGTAGGTTTCTCCGCCCAGCAGGTGCCGTCATTGCCGGTCGAGGACTGGGATGTGGCGGTGGATGCCATCTGTACCGAGCAGGCCACTCTCTACCCGGAATCGTTGAACGCATGACCGCCCGCAAGCGCTATTGGCTGATGAAGTCCGAACCGGACGCCTTTTCCATCGACGACCTGCAGCGCGTGGGCACCGAACCGTGGAATGGCGTGCGCAACTACCAAGCGCGCAATTTCATGCGCGATGGCATGAAGGTCGGCGACGGCATCCTGTTCTACCACTCCAATACCAAGGTGCCGGGCATCGTCGGCATTGCCACGGTGGCCAGTGAGGCCTACCCGGACGACACCCAGTTCGATCCCGAATCCGATTACTACGACCCCAAGAGCACGCGCGAGCAACCGCGCTGGATGCTGGTGGACGTGGGTTTCGAGCGTAAGCTGGCGCAGGTGATCGCGCTGGACGAGATCAAGCTGCATGCCGAGGAACTGGGCGAAGGTTTCCCGCTGACCGCCAAGGGCAACCGCCTGTCGGTGTTCCCGGTTACCGCCGCACAGTGGAAGCTGCTGCTGTCGCTGGAAAAGAAAGCCAAATAATTCCCTCTTGTGGGAGCGTCGCTGGGTGGCCTCGGGCCATAAGCCGCGAAGCTGACAACGTTTCAGATTCCCGGCTTCGCGGCTTACGCCGCTCCTACAAAACATGTTTTCCAACCTGATTGAGCCCACCATGTCTGAAGCCAAGCGCCTGGCCGCCGAAAAAGCCATCGAGTACGTGCAGAAGGGAATGATCGTCGGTGTCGGCACCGGTTCCACCGTTGCCTACTTCATCGAGGCCCTGGCCCGCATCAAGGACCAGATTGAAGGCGCGGTCTCCAGCTCCGACCAGAGCACCGCCCTGCTCAAGGGCCACGGCATCGAGGTGCTGGACCTGAACCACACCGGCGGCCTGTCGCTGTACGTGGACGGCGCCGACGAGTGCGACGGCAACAAGAACCTGATCAAGGGCGGCGGTGCTGCACTGACCCGCGAGAAGATCATCGCCGAGGCCAGCAAGCAGTTCGTCTGCATCATCGACCCGAGCAAGCAGGTCAAGGTACTGGGCAAGTTCCCGCTGCCGGTGGAAGTTATCCCGATGGCGCGCAGCCTGGTGGCCCGCGAGATCCTGGCCCTGACCGGCGGTCAGCCGGTATGGCGCGATGGCGTGACCACCGACAACGGGAATCTGATTCTGGACGTGCACAACCTGGCCATCACCGACCCGGTGAAGCTGGAGCAGCAGCTCAACCAGATTCCCGGCGTGGTCACCGTCGGCCTGTTCGCCCGCCGCCCGGCTGACGTTGTCATCATCGGCGGCGAGCCGCCACAGGTGCTGTAAGCCAAGCCAGCAAAGCTGCCGCTTTGGCCTTGGCTTGGGCTTTGACTTTAGCCTTGGCTTCGGCTGTCGCTTTGGCCGCTGTTTTTTGCTTTGGCTTTGGCAGCTGCTTTAGCCTTGGCTTGTTGCTCTTCCCTTCTCCCGCAAGCGGGAGAAGGTGCCCGAAGGGCGGATGAGGGGAAGCTTTTGACTTCCACCGGACCCGTCCGAAGGCTCCCCTAGGAACCAGGTCCCAACCATGCCCAAATCCTTCCTGCGCACCATCGTTGCCCTTTCCCTGCTCGCCCTGACCGGCTGCGCCAGCGCCGACGGCAAGCACTGGGTGGAACTGGCCGGCACCCGCTACAACGTGGAACTGGCGCAGAACGACGAAACCCGCGCCCGCGGCCTGATGTTCCGCGACCAGATGGACGCCGACCACGGCATGCTGTTCGTCCACGACCGCGAGGAACCGCAGGCGTACTGGATGAAAAACACCAGGATCCCGCTCGACATCCTCTACTTCGACAGCCAGCGCCGCCTGGTCAGCCAGCAGCGTGATGTGCCGCCGTGTTCGGCCGGCGACATGTGCCCGCCCTACCCCAGCTTCAACCCGGCCCTGTATGTGCTGGAACTCAACGCCGGCCAGGCCGCCAAGCTCAAGCTGGAAGACGGTGCCGAGTTGACCTTCGGCCCGGGCATCACCAGCGGTAACTGACTCACAGCCACAAATTGAACAGCGGCGCCCTTGAACCGGCGCCGCTTTGCCGCCAGTCTTGGGGCATGTCTGAAACACGCATTACCCTGCCGCAGTGGGAAGAACTGGCCGGCTTGCCCGATGAGGCACTGCCGCTGCTGCCGACTGCCCTGCTGATCGCCCGCGACGAATACCCGCAGCTGGACCCGGCCGCCTATGATCGCGTGCTGCAGGCCCATGCCGATCACCTGCGGGTGGAAGTGGACGCCATTGGTGAATGGCCACTCAAGGTTGCCGCGATCAACAACCACCTGTTCAACGAGGTCGGTTACAGCGGCGACAACGAGGAGTACTACGACCCGCGCAACAGCTACCTCAACGAGGTGTTCGAGCGCCGTCTGGGCAACCCGATCTCGCTGGCCTTGGTGCAGATTGAAGTCTCGCGCCGGCTCGGCCTGCCGCTGGAAGGCATTTCCTTCCCCGGCCACTTCCTGGTGCGGCTGCCGGTCGAAGACGGCGTGCTGATCATGGACCCGTTCAACGGTGGTCGCCCGCTGGGCGTGGATGAACTACGCGAGCGCGCACGCAGCAACCTGGGCGGTGAAACGCCCGACGACAGCGTGCTGGCACAGATCCTGGACCCGGCACCGCACCGCGCCATCCTGATGCGCATGCTGCGCAATCTGCACGGCGTCTATGCCGAACGCGGCGAATGGGACCGCGCTGCACGCAGCGCCGACCGCATCCTCAAGCTCATCCCCGAGCAGGCCGATGCCGTACGCGATCGCGGCCTGGCCTATGTGCAACTGGAGCACCTGGCCGGTGCCCGCACCGACCTGGCGCGCTACCTGAAGATGGCGCCAGAAGCCGCCGATGCCGTCAGCATCCGCGAGCGTCTGGTTGAGCTGGGTAGCGAACGGCCGAGGCTGCATTGAGCCGTGCGTTGCCTGCCTTGCCGCTTGTAGGAGCGGCGTGAGCCGCGAAGCCACTGCGGCATCCGAAGCCATGGATCAACGCGGCATTTCCGCAGAAGCCGCTTTGTGCAGGGAACGCCAGAGCGGTCCTTCGGCAGGCAAATGTTCTTTACCGGCTTCGAATGCCGCAGTGGCTTCGCGGCTGACGCCGCTCCTACAAACCGGAGGTTGCGCGGCTCAATCCAGCTCGACCATCTCGAAGTCATCCTTGGTCACGCCGCAGTCCGGGCAGGTCCAGGTGTCGGGCACGTCTTCCCAGCGGGTGCCCGCAGCGATGCCTTCTTCCGGCAAGCCCTCGGCCTCGCTGTAGATGAAGCCGCAGACGACACACATCCAGTTGCGCAGGGTGGAGGCCGTAGCGTCGGACATCGGGGATAATCACCAGACAAAGAAGCGGCGTTGATTGTCACACTCCCTACGCCGTACCGGTAGCCATACATGACCCAGCTTGCCGACGCCCGTGGCGTCTACCTGATCACCCCCGACGAAACCGACAGCACACGCCTGCTCGAGCGGGTCCGTCCGCTGCTGGCCGGCACCCGCTGGCTGCAATACCGCAACAAGGCCGTCGATGCGCCCACCCGACTGGCGCAGGCCACCGCCCTGCAGGCGCTATGCGCCGAGGCCGGGGTGCCGCTGATCATCAACGACGATGCCGCACTGGCCCTGCAGGTCGGCGCTGCCGGCGTGCATCTGGGCGAAGACGACGGTGACATCGCCGCCGCCCACGCCCTGCTCGGCCCGCAGGCCATCATTGGCGCCTCCTGCTACGACGAGCTGGCCCTTGCCCAGCGCGCGGTTGCAGCTGGCGCCAGCTATGTGGCCTTCGGCGCGTTCTACCCGAGCCGCAGCAAGATCACCCCACGCCGAGCAAGCCCGGAGCTGCTGCGACAAAGCGCCGCACTGGGCGTGCCACGGGTGGCGATCGGCGGTTTGACCCCGGACAATAGCCGGCCTGTGGTGGAAGCTGGCGCGGATCTGATCGCGGTGATCAGCGGCGTGTTCAGCGAGGCCGATCCGGTGGCCGCGTTGGAGGCTTATCGGCGCTGTTTTAGCGCTGCCTGACTCCCACAGCCCTCACTATCTCTGCCATTCCCTTCTCCCGCATGCGGGAGAAGGTGCCCCAAAAGGGGCGGATGAGAGCGCTTTTGACGTTTGCTCGCTAGAAGCTTCCCCTCACCCCAATCCCTCTCCCGCAAGCGGGAGAGGGGCTAACGCCAAGCTCAGCTCTTCGTTGTTGTTGATACCTCAAAGGACTCACGCATGAACCACGCCCAATCCCACGCCCTGTTCACGCGCGCACAGACGCTGCTGCCCGGTGGCGTCAATTCACCGGTGCGTGCATTCAAGTCGGTCGGCGGCGAACCCTTCTTCGTGCAGCGCGCCGATGGCGCCTACCTGCATGACGTGGATGGCAACGCCTATATCGATTACGTCGGCTCCTGGGGCCCGATGATCGTCGGCCACAACCACCCGGCCGTGCGCGAGGCCGTGCAGCGGGCCATCGGTAATGGACTGTCGTTCGGTGCGCCGTGCGCGGCCGAAGTGACCATGGCCGAGACCATCACCCAGCTGGTGCCGTCCTGCGAGATGGTGCGCATGGTCAACTCCGGTACCGAGGCCACACTGTCGGCAATCCGTCTGGCGCGCGGCGCCACCGGCCGCAACAAGATCGTCAAGTTCGAAGGCTGCTACCACGGCCACGGCGACTCGTTCCTGGTCAAGGCCGGCAGCGGCATGCTGACCCTCGGCGTGCCGACCTCGCCGGGCGTACCGGCCGGGCTGAGCGAACTCACGCTGACCCTGCCCTATAACGACTTCGAAGCCGCCACCGCCTTGTTCGAGCAGCAGGGCGCCGACATCGCCGGCCTGATCATCGAACCGGTGGTGGGCAACGCCAACTGCATCCCGCCACGTGAAGGCTACCTGCAGCACCTGCGCGCGCTGTGCACGCAATACGGCACGCTGTTGATCTTCGACGAAGTGATGACCGGTTTCCGCGTTGCCCTGGGTGGCGCGCAGGCGCATTACGGCATCACCCCGGACCTGAGCACCTTCGGCAAGATCATCGGCGGCGGGATGCCGGTGGGCGCCTACGGCGGTCGCCGCGAGCTGATGTCGCAGATCGCACCAGCCGGCCCGATCTACCAGGCCGGCACCCTGAGCGGCAATCCGGTGGCCATGGCCGCTGGCCTGGCGATGCTGCAGCTGGTGCAGGCGCCGGGCTTCCATGAGCGTCTGACGGCGGCAACCAACACGCTCTGCGATGGTTTGGAAGCGGCAGCGCGCGATGCCGGCGTGGCCGTGACCACCACCCGCGTCGGCGGCATGTTCGGCCTGTTCTTCACCAGCGAGAAGGTGGAGACCTATGCGCAGGCCATCGCCTGTGACATCAACGCCTTCAACCGGTTCTTCCACGCCATGCTCGAGCGCGGCGTGTTCCTGGCACCGTCTGCTTACGAGGCCGGCTTCCTGTCCAGCGCACATGACGATGCGGTAATCGAAGCCACGCTGGTTGCAGCGCGCGAGGCGTTCAAGGTAGTTGCTGCGGGTTGATCAGTCCACAGCGACAATGATCGAAATAAAGCCCTTCTCCCGCCCGCGGGAGAGGGGTTGGGGTGAGGGCAGCTGTTACTCTGAAGCTTCTCGAACCCAAGATTCGAACAGCTCATCAGCTTACCCAAAAACCAGCTTGCCCTTCATCATTCCCCAATGCCCCGGGAACGAGCAGAAGAAGGTGTAGTCGCCACCACGCGTCAACTTGCTGGTCGCAAAGCGCACCTGCGTGGTCTGCCCACCGCCGATCACCGGCGTGAACGCGATCACCCGCGCATCATTCTTGGGCAGATAACTGTCAGCCAACGTCGAACGCATGCCCGCAGTGGCGACCTGTTGGAAATCCGGCGTGCGCGTCAGCACCCAGTTATGCCCCATCGCGGTAGCCGGCATCCTGCCAGTGTGCTTCAAGGTCAGGTCCACCTGGGTGCAATCGGTGGCCACGCGGATCTGTGGCAGCGAAAACTGCATGCGGTCATTGCTCTCAATGGTGACCGCACAGGTGCGCGCAAGCGCAGGCACAGCGGGCAACAGGCCAACAAGGGCCAACAACAGCAAGCTGGAACGCTTCAAGGTGAACTCCGGAAAATGACAACTACAGTGTCTGAATTCTAGGCAAGCCCAGCAGATTTAACCTGTGACGCGATGTCGCAGGCTGCGCGCAGCTGCCATGCCAGCGATACTGAAGCCCCGCTCCTGCCTTGCCACCCATGCAACGACCGCACGCCTTACTGCTGGATTTCGACGGCCTGCTGGCCGATTACGATCACCGTATCCATCTGCGCCAGCTTGCCGATGCTGCTGGCTGCACGCCTGAGCAGGTGGATGCCGCGTTGCGCACGGACGGGCTTGAGTTCGCCCATGCCCGCGGCGAACTGGATGGTGAGCAGTTGCTGCAGGCCTTGAATCAACGCTTGGGCAGCACGTTGGGCGCGGCCCACTGGCACGCTGCACGGCTCGCCGCCAGCAAGCTGCGCAGCGATTGCATGGCGGTGCTGGAGCGCGTGCATGCGGATGTGCAGGTTGCGGTGCTGACCAATAATGGCCTGCTGACGCGGCCGGTGATCGAGCAGTTGCTAACTGGCCGTCGCGTGCTCTGCAGCGCAGCGCTGGGAGTACGCAAACCGGACCCAGCAGCGTATCTGGCCGCCTGCGCGGCGCTTGGCTGTGCGCCTGGACGAAGCCTGTTCGTCGACCATCTATTCCGCAACGTACAGGGCGCGCGCGAAGCCGGACTGCATGCCGATACTGCGTTTCACGCGCAGTCGTTACGGCGCCTGCTCAAGCGCAATCACCTGCTGCGCTGACTTGGTTTTTCGCAGCGATTGAAATTCATTTGATATCCGTTGGCGACACTGGCGTCCCAAGCCACTGGAGCCACCGATGAACCTGCCCTCACGATTATTGCTGTCCGTCCTGTTGCTGGCGCCGGCATTGCCACAGCATGCATCGGCGGCAACGGACAAGGTACTGATCGTTGTCAGCGGCGAAGGCAAGGATGCCGGCAAGCAGCGCCCGGGCTATGAGTTCGATGAGCTGTCGCAGGCCTGGCTGGTGTTCAAGGCCAACGGCCTGCAGGTGGAGGTCGCCAGCCCCAAGGGCGGCGCAGTGGATGCCGACAAATACAACCCGGACGAGCCCTTCAACGCAGCCTTGCTGGCTGATGCACGGGCGATGCGGCAATTGGCCGACACCAAGGCCACCACCGCGGCGAAGGCCTCCGACTACGCCGCGGTATATGTGGTCGGTGGCAAAGGCGCGATGTTCGACCTGCCCCGCGATCAGGCTCTGCAGCAGCTGTTGGCCGAGGTCTGGGACAACGGCGGCATCGTCGCCGCGGTCTGCCACGGTCCGGCCGCCTTGGCCGAGGTACGACTGGCCGATGGCAGCCTGCTCGTTGCGGGTCGCCAACTCACCGGCTTCAGCAATGAGGAGGAGGCGGTATTCGGCAAGAAGTGGGCATCCCAATTTCCGTGGCTGCTCGAAGACGCGCTGCGCCAGCGCGGCGCGCAGTGGCAGGAAGCACCGTTGATGATGCCGAAGCTGGTGGTGGATGGGCGCTTGATCACCGGCCAGAACCCCTACTCCACCACCGCCGTGGCAGAAGCCATTGTTCGCGCCACCGGCCGCACACCGGTCGCCCGCACACCATGGCGCGATGAAACCAGCATGACCCTGGTGGAACGCCTGTTGAGCGGCGACGCGCAAGGCGCACGTGCTGCACTGGCGGCCGATACCTCGCGCCATCACATTGAGCTGATCGGCATCCTCGGCTATTACCAGGCACAGGCCGCAGCCAACGATGCCGCCTTGGAGCAGGCCTTGCAGGTCATGAAACTGGCGCTACCGCACATGCACGAAGCACGCCTGAAACTTGCTGCTGCCGAAGCACACCTCAAACTCAATCGACCGGCACAGGCTCGCGCCCTGGTACTCCAGGCACTGGCAAGCAATCCGAAGCTGGAACAGGCTCAAGCCCTCCTGCAACAGATCGACGGTTGAGCCATGCCCCTGCTTGCCCTGCGCATTATGGTGATCGAGGACAACCGCCTGCTGCGCGACAACCTGCATGCGCTGCTGTCCGCGCATGGCTTCCGGGCCAGCTTCGCCGCAGACGGCCGCAGCGGCCTGCAGATGGCGCTGACCGAACCACCGGACGTGCTGGTACTGGATCTGGGCCTGCCCGGCCTTGACGGGCTGCAGGTCTGCCAGCGCCTGCGTGTCGAGTCCGACCGGCATGTCCCGATCCTGATGCTGACCGCACGCGATGCGCTGGACGACCGCCTGCTCGGCTTCCGCAGCGGCGCCGATGATTACCTGGTCAAGCCTTTCGCAGGTGAGGAACTGGTGGCTCGCTGCCTGGCCTTGTCGCAACGCCATCGCGTCGGTCAGGAACATGTGTTGCGCATAGGCAGCCTGCGGATTGATCGCCGCAGCCACGGCGTGCAACGCCATGGCCAGCACATCGAACTGCACCAGACCAGCTTCGACATCCTGCTTGCGCTGGCCGAAGCATGGCCGCGCACGTTGACCCGCAGCGATCTGGTGCAGCGCCTCTGGGGCGATACCCCACCCGACTCGGACCCACTGCGCACGCATCTCTATCTGTTGCGGCAAATGCTGGACAAGCCTTTTGCCACACCGATGCTGAAGACCGTACATGGCGTCGGCTTCCGCCTTGAATCCGATGAGGGCGTATCGTGACGAACCCATCCTCGACGCCACGCAAGCGCCTGCGCAACCGGCTGATGCTGGCCTTCGCCGCTTTCACGCTGGTGGTCGCCACACTGTTTGGGCTGTACGTGGCGGTATTCGCCTATGCGGTTGAGGACATGTTCTTCAACGGGCTGCTGGAACGCGAAGCCAACGAACAGCTGCAGCATCATGCGCAGACCCGTGCGTGGAAGGCACCACGCGAATCATGGATGCAGGTAGTTGAGTCCGCATCCCTCTTGCCCGACAGCATCGCCAGCACCCTTGCGCACGAGCCGCGCCGGCGAGAATTCCCGGGCAGCGACGGTCGTCACTACCATCTGCTGCGGCTGCAGACTGATGATGCCGCCGCGCCTGCCTGGCTGCTCGCCGAAGTAAGCCAATTGCTGGTGGTGCGGCCACAGCGCGCGGCCTTGCTGCAGTTGCTGGCCTGGTCCGGGGTGGCGGTGATCGCGCTTGCATTGCTGCTCGGTGCCTGGCTGGCACGTCGCACTACCGCACCGCTGTCGCGGCTTGTCCAGCTCGTCGACAACGCCGGGCCCGACCACTTGCCTGCCGTGCACGCGCAGCGTTTTGCCGATGACGAAGTCGGCGTGCTGGCGCGTGGACTGGAGGCTTTGATCACCCGCATCCGTGCCTTCGTCATCCGCGAGCGCGAGTTCACCCGCGATGCCAGCCATGAACTGCGTACGCCGTTGACAGTCATACGTGGAACCACCGAGCGTCTGGCCCGTGATCCGTCGTTGTCGCCAGCGGCACAACAGGGGCTGTCACACATTCGCCAGTCCACGCTGCAGCTGGAACAAACCATCAGCATGCTGCTGGCCTTGGCCCGCGAACAGGCGCTGCCTGCCACTGGCGAAGCGAACAGATTGTTGCCGGTGATCGAGCGCGTGATTGTCGAACAATCGCCGCTGCTGGACGACAAGCAGATCGAGCTGGACATCGACGTCGCGTTTGCCGAAAACAGCACCCTGCCGCTGGCAGTACTGCAGGTATTGCTCGCCAACCTGATTGGCAACGCCTTCGCCCATACAACGGCCGGCTCGATACGCATCGCCGTTGAGGGCGAACAGCTGCGCGTCATCAACCCCGGTGATGGCATCAGCGACCATGCATTGGATGCCTTCAGCAAGGGAGCGAACAGTACTGGCTTCGGACTGGGGCTGGCGATCGTGCAACGGCTTTGCGAGCAGCACGGCATTGCCTTGGACATCCGCCACGATGACGGGCTTACGTCGGTCGCCTTCCCGCTCATGCCAGCGCGAGCCACGCCATGAAGACCTTTCTGCAGACTATTCTGCTGTGCGTATCCGTCTTGGCGGCACCTTTTGCCGCAGCCAACGACAGCAGCAAACTGCAAGCCGACATGCAGCGCATCATCGATGAGGAAGGTCTGCAAGGTGTGGTCTGGACTACCGTCACTGCAGATGGCCGCGCTGCGAACGGTGCCGCAGGGGTACGTGATGCAGTCACCCGCTCGCCCATGCGGTCCTCCACGCGCGTGCACGTTGGCTCGGTTACCAAAGCCGTACTTGCCCTTGGTGTGCTGCGCATGATCAGCCAAGGTCGCCTTTCATTGGAGACACCGGTGACACAGGTGGTTCCGGCAATCGGCTTTGATAATCCCTGGGAATCCACGCACCCGGTACGTGTGCGCCATCTGCTTGCGCATACAGCTGGCCTGGAGAACCTAAAACTCGGCCAGTTCTTCAGTCTCAAGGCTACCGCTGACGTGCCCTTGGCGATCGCATCTGGTACGGACCGCGCGCCGCTACGCGTCCTCAGCCAGCCTGGCAGCCGCTTCAGCTACTCCAACCTCGGCTACACCGTGCTGGGGCAGGTGATCGAGGCCGTCAGCGGCGAACGCTACGAAACCTGGATGGACCGGGAAGTACTGGCCGCGCTGGGTATGCGAGAAAGCACGTTCACCTACACCACGCAGACCGGATCGCACGCAGACCCGCATCTTGCGATGGGCCACTTTGAGCAGGCGCGTCCCGCACCGGCCGTACCCACTTTTCTGCGTCCCGCCGCGCAACTGACCACCACCGCGGGTGACATGGCGTTGTTTGCCAGCTTCCTGCTTGGCGACGGCAGCAATGCAAGGCAGCCCTTCATCGCAATGGAGCTGATGCAGGCGTTGACCGCACCAGCTGGAACCGAGGCCGTGCGCGCTGGCCTGCCACTCGGTCATGGGCTGGTGCTGGTCGGACGCGACCGGCACGGCCAGGTTGGCGGCTGCCATCCCGGCAACACCATCGGCTACTGGGCGATGCTGTGCATATTTCCGCAGCAGCGCAGTGCTTTCTTCGTCGCCACCAACACCGACAACGAAGACGCCGAAAACGAAAGACTCAACCAGCGGCTTGTCGAAGCACTGGCACTGCCGCCCATTGCTTCGGCACAGGCTGCATCGCCTACTACAACCTCGCTGTCAGGGTGGGATGGCCTGTACATCCGTTCACCACAGGCAATGCCTGCAGTTGCGCCACTGCAGGCGCTGACCGACTTCGTCCGCGTGGACACTGTTGGCGACCAGCTCCGTCTACGTTCGCTGTCCAGAGATACACAGCTGCTGCAGCCGCTCGGCAATCAACTTTTCCGCGCGCACGGCCGGGTTCTAGCCTCGCATGTGCTGTTGATTGGCGAAGACGGTGTACGTGTTCTGAGCGACGGACTGCGCAACCATATGCGCGTTCCTGCCTGGCGCATCATCGTGCCGGGACTGCTGCTGTCCATAACCGTGGTCGGCGTTGTCATCATGATGTTGGCCGGTGTTGTGTTGGCGATACGCGGAAAGCTGCGTTGGCAGCATCCGGTTCTCCTGCCCTTCCTTGCCGGGACGGCCTTGCTGCTGTCAGCAGCCTTGTTCTATCGGCAGTCCCTGTTGGAACTGGGTGACAGGACTGTGGCGAGCGTGACGCTGGCCGGCGTGAGCTTGCTGCTGCCGGTGGCGCTGGTGACAGGAACCGCAGTGGGGCTGCGTGGATGGCGACGCGCCGACCGCGGTACGCGTCTGCTGACAACATGCCTGTTAGCGACACTACCCGGTGTTGGGCTGCTGGTTGCATGGCAGTTGCTGCCATTGCGGCCATGGCTGCTCTAAATACCCGCCCCTGACCCTGCGTTGGCTCAGACCGCAGATAAGCGATGCCCCCGAGTGACCGCAGCAAGCGGTACACGTCGAGGGCATCAAGTTTCCGTAGCACTGTACTCGCCAGTGCTATCGCTTGTTTCACCCGCGTGAGGCGATATAAGCCGCGATCGCCTCGCGCACGCGCTTCAGGCCTTCGGCCACTTCCTCATCGGTGATGTTCAGCGCCGGCACGAAGCGCAGCACGCTGGTGCCGGCCTGCAGGATCAGCACCTGCTTCTCGGCCGCCAGATCCAGCAGCACGCCGATGTCAGCCACGTACTCGGGCTTGAGCACCGCACCCAGCATCAGGCCCATGCCGCGCACCTGCTCGAACACGCCGAACTCTGCACCGATAGCCTCCAGACCGGCCTTCAGCGCGGCCGACTGACGCAGCACATTGGCCTTGATCTCGTCGGACGACAGCTTGCGCAGCGCCACGCGGGCAACCGCCGCTGCCAGCGGGTTGCCGCCGAAGGTGCTGCCATGCGCACCAACGCTCATCACCTCGGCAACCTTGGGGCCGGCCAGCATCGCGCCGATCGGGAAACCGCCGCCCAATGCCTTGGCGAGGGTGACGATGTCCGGGGTCACGCCCCAGTTCCAATGCGCGAACAGCTCGCCGGTACGGCCCATGCCAACCTGGATTTCATCCAGCACCATCAGTGCGTCGTGCTGGTCGCACAGCTCGCGGCCGCGGCGCATGAACTCGGCGCTGGCCGGCATTACCCCACCCTCGCCCTGCACCGGCTCGAACATCACCGCGGCAACATCGCCACCAGCCATCGCTTCCTCAAGCTGGGCGACGTCGTTGAAGTCGACATAACGGAAGCCACCGGGCAGCGGCTCGTAGCCTTCCTGGTACTTGGGCTGGGCAGTAGCGGTCACTGTGGCCAGGGTGCGGCCGTGGAAGCTGCCACGGAAGGTGACGATGAAGCGCTTCTCCGGGCCGCGCCCCTGCGCGCTGGCCCACTTGCGCACCAGTTTGATCGCCACTTCATTGGCTTCGGCGCCGGAATTGCACAGGAACACGCGCTTTGCGAAACGCGAGGCGTCCACCAGCTCCTGCGCCAGGTGCAGCGGCGGCTCGCTGTAGAACATGTTGCTGGTATGCCAGAGCTTGTCGGCCTGCTCGAACAGCGCGGCCTTCAGGTCCGGGTTGTTGTGGCCCAGGCTGCATACCGCGATGCCGGCGGCCAGATCGATGAACTCACGGCCCTGCGTATCCCACAGTCGTGCGCCCTGACCTCGCTCCAGCACCAGCTGGCGCGGCCGGTAGACCGGCAGGTAGTAATTGGACAGGGACAACAGCGGCTCGACGACAGCGGTCATGGCGTTCCAGATCAGTGGGTGTGAACGGTCCATTGTCCTCCATTCCGTGGGCCTGCGGCACAATGGGTACATGCGACTGTTCTCTGCCCCCCAACTGAACCCGGCCAGCGACAGCGGTTGGCGCCGCCGCTGGTTCGACATCATCCACCGCACCGACACCCCGCCCTCACGCCGTTTCGACCTGCTGCTGGTCTGGGCCATCCTCGCCAGCGTGCTGGTGGTGATGTTCGACAGCGTGCAGCGCATCCACGTGGCCTGGGCCACCGGCTTCTACATCGTTGAATGGGCTTTCACCCTGCTGTTCACCGCCGAGTACGTGCTGCGCCTGCTGGTGGTGCGGCGGCCACTGCGCTATGCGTTCAGCATCTGGGGGATCATCGACCTGCTGGCGATCCTGCCGTCCTATATTTCCTTCTTCATCCCCGGCACCCAGAGCCTGCTGGTGGTGCGCGTACTGCGCCTGCTGCGGGTATTCCGCATCCTCAAGCTGACCCGCTACATCGAGGAGAGCGGCGTTCTGATGGCGGCGCTATGGCGCAGCCGTCGCAAGATCCTGCTGTTCCTGTCGATGGTGGTCACCATCGCGATCATCGCCGGCGCCTTGATGTACGTGATAGAAGGCCCGCAGTACGGTTTCAGCAATATCCCAACCAGCATGTACTGGGCGGTGGTGACGATGGCCACGGTGGGCTTTGGCGACATCGTCCCGCATACCACGCTGGGCCGCTTCATCACCTCGGCGCTGATCCTGATCGGCTACAGCATCCTGGCTGTGCCGACCGGCATCTACACCGCCGAACTGGCCGGCAACATGCTGCGCGAAAGCCGCCACGACAACCGTGGCTGCACGGTCTGCGGGCATGAGGGGCACGAGTTCAAGGCGCAGTACTGCAATCGCTGTGGGCATGTGTTGCCAGAGCACATCGAGCATTGAGGTGTGTTGCAGGGTTTTGTAGGAGCGGCGTAAGCCGCGAAGCTGGCGGTGCGTAGTGGGGGGGGGGGGGGGGGGGGGGGGGGGGGGGGGGGGGGGGGCGGGGGGGAGGGGGGGGCGGGGCGGGGCGGGGGGGAGGGGGGGGGTGGGCGCCCCGCCCGCCCCGCGGCCGGCCGCGGGGGGGGGGCGCGCCCCCCCCCCCCCCGCCCCCCCCCCCCCCCCCCCCCCCCCCCCCCCCCCCCCCCCCCCCCCCCCCACTACAGGTGTGGCATTCCCGGTGAAGCCCCTGCCGAGCATGGCTCGGCACTACAGGTGAGGTATTCCCGGTGAAGCCTCTGCCGAGCATGGCTCGGCACTACAGGTGAAGCCTTCCATCCTTGGGAAGGCAATCAGAGAAACAGATCCGGCATCAGCGGCCGCGTCGGGTCCATCGCGTAGCCCGACAGATCGGTGATGCCCGCTTCGGCCAGCACCTCGTCATCCAGCAGGAACTGTCCGCTGAAGCCGGCCGCGGTACGGGTCAGCACCGCGTGTGCGGCATCGGCCATGATTTCCGGCTTGCGGCAGCCGCCCACATCCACGCCCGGAATCATATTGATCGCGTCGGTAGCAATCACTGTGCGCGGCCACAGCGCATTGACTGCAACGCCCTTGCGACCGAACTCAGCTGCCAGACCCAAAGTAACGAAACTCATGCCCATCTTGGCCAGGGTGTACCCGGTATGCGGACCCCACCATTTCGGGTCGAGGCTGGGCGGCGGTGCCAGGGTGAGGATGTGCGGGTTAGGCGCCTGCAGCAGGTGCGGCAGGCAAGCCTGCGCGCATAGGAAGCTGCCGCGCGAGTTGACCTGCTGCATCAGGTCGAAGCGCTTCATCGGCGTGTCCAACGTGCCGCGCAGCCAGATCGCCGAGGCGTTGTTGACCAGGATGTCGATGCCACCAAAGGTGTCCACGGTTGCAGCGACCGCCGCATTGACCTGGTCTTCTTCGCGGATGTCGCACTTCAGCGCCAGACCCTGGCCACCTGCTGCTTTGACCGCCTCGGCAGCGGTATGGATAGTGCCCGGCAGCTTGGGATTGGCGACCGCCGACTTGGCGGCGATGGCGACGTTGGCACCATCGCGTGCAGCACGCAGGGCGATGGCCAGGCCGATGCCACGCGAGGCGCCGGTGATGAAAAGGGTCTTGCCTCGCAAGCTGCTCATATGCACTCCGGAACCGGTAAGAAAGCAATCCGCATTATGCCGATACCAGCACCCACGCACAGTCCTGCGGTTTGTTGAAGGATCGACACTCAGGGTTCATATGGCTTGCCGATACTGGTGCGGTATCGCGCAAGGACTCCCGATGAAAACACTGCACCTGACTGCTCCGTTGCTGCTCGCCCTTGGGCTTGTGGCCTGCCAGAAGCCACACCCCGCCGCCGAAGTACCTGCGGCGGCCAAGGATGTCACCACGCAGACCACAGGGCTGAGCGAAGAAGCCGCCCGAATCGGTCCCAACGCAGTATGGACAGGCTCGATCGAGTCCTGTCGTACCGACACCGCAGCCGACAACTGCCTGCTGGAGGTTATGCGCGCCGGTGCTGCCTCACCGGCCGCTTTGACGGCTGCCAGCACCTTGTCCGCGCAGGGCAAGCCCGGCTATGTCACCGCATGGCAGAACGTCGAAGGCGTTGGCGTGGCCACGCTGGAATTCCCGTTCCGCGCCAATACCAACGAGGGCACCTGGCTGGTGGACGCCAATGGCTTGGCCATCGACGTGGACGAGGAAGTGCTCGATGAGGCGGCACGCGGCTCGGCTGCCTACAAAGCGTTCGCCAGCAAGCACCCCGACTCCGGCCCGTTCGCACCTGCATTGGCTGCCGGCACTGAAGCGCTACCCGATGGCGGAGTGCGCCTGCGCTACACCACACCACTGCGCAGCTGCCATGCCTGTGCCGACGATGGACAGGTGACCATCGGTTACGACTTCGACAGCAAGCGCAGCTTCAAAGGCAAGCAGTTGCTCGAACTGCGCTGAGCCTGCGCAGATTGCCGGGGTAGTGCTGGCTATACATTTCAGCCAGCACTGGCATTGCAGCTCAATCCCGTCCGGGCACCACCATACGCCGCGCATGGCTCTCCAGCAGACGCGGCACGATGACCCGGTGCAAGGGCGCTACCGGCAACATGTATAGACGCCCGAACGGCCGGTGCAGGTGAACCACGGTGCTCACCTGCAGCTCGCAGCTGTCGTAGCCGGGGCCA
Source organism: Stenotrophomonas sp. STEN018 (assembly GCF_056760235.1). Classification (NCBI taxonomy): domain Bacteria; kingdom Pseudomonadati; phylum Pseudomonadota; class Gammaproteobacteria; order Lysobacterales; family Lysobacteraceae; genus Stenotrophomonas; species Stenotrophomonas sp. STEN018. The sequence goes on along the minus strand of NZ_JBRREK010000008.1, from coordinate 95,057 downwards.
AGCTCTACTGCTAGTTCCACCCGCAGATGACGGTCGCTGTCGCCCAGCACGATGCCATCGGCTGCCAGGGCTCGCACTGTAAATATCCCGAGCCTGTCGCCGACCGTCAGCCCTTCCGGAGCACGCGCTGGCACGCTGCGGATCGCGCCAAGGTGCTTCATTCCCAGCAGACGCATGCCGGCATTTCGCAGCCGCATCAGTCCATCAAACCAGGCCGGCACCTGCCGGGCGATGTCCAGATAGGCCTGTACGGCACTGTCTGGCCGGCGGACCAGATTGATCCGCGAGGCATGCGCGAAATGACTGCCTGGCAGCAACGGGTGCAGCAACGCGCCCGCAGATATCCCGACCTCACGCGCCCGCACACCACTACTCAAGGCTTCGGCCCCTGCCCTTCGTTGTCTTCCCAATGCAGGATGCGGCGGGTGACGAAGCGGTAGACCGGCTTGCCGGTGGCAAACCACAGTTCGCGGATCCATGAGTGCCGCTTGAGCAGGCGCAGCTCCACCGGGGTCAGCGCCTGCCGGCAATACATGCGCTTGTGCTTGAGCAGGTGGCGCAGGTCTTCGCGCGCCAACAACCGCATCCAGCGCGAACGCGGATTGCCACATACCGCCAGCTGGAAGTCGATCAGCGCCGGGGAACCGTCCTCGCGCACCAGCCAGTTCGCTTCCTTGGCCAGGTCGTTGTGGGCGATGCCGTGCCGGTGCACGCGTTGCAGCAAACGCCGCGCCGCGCGGAAATAGGCCAGGTCACCATGCGGCGGACGCTGGTACATGGCCGCGCCTGCCATATAGCTGCGGTCCAACCAGTGCCCATCCCAGGCCAGCAGCCTCGGCGTGGCTTCCATGCCATCGAGTTTGGCCAGCGCGCGGGCTTCACGCCGCGCCAACCACCAGGCCGGCAACCGCAGCCACAAGGGCGTCGCCCCCAGATCGCGGCGCACGAAGGGCCCTTGCGGGCTTTCAATCAACAGGATTCGTCCGAAGCTGTCAGCTTTCAGCGCGGTGACAGGTGCGGGGGAAGAGTCAGTCATCCCTGCATTCTAGTCGCCAACACGCCATCCTCTGAGCGACATCGTAGGTGAACAAGTGCCACTGCAATCGACTGAACCTATGCCGTTGCCATCGGTCTGACTCGGGCTTCCCTTTATAATCGGCCGATGAATTCTTCCTGGATCGACGCCACCCTCGCGTGGATCGCTGCCCATCCCATCCTTGCTGGCCTGGCGATCTTCGCCATCGCCTTCTGCGATGCGGTGATCATTCTCGGCGCCATCGTGCCGGCCTTGCCGCTGATGATCGCGGTGGGTGTATTGATCGGCATGGGCGAGCTTTCCGGCCCCTATGCGGTGATATGTGCAACCTTGGGCGCCTTTGCCGGCGACGGCTTGAGCTATTGGGTGGGCCGCCGTTGGGGCGACCGCCTGCGCGGCGTATGGCCGTTCAGCCGTTACCCGCAGCTGCTGGACCGTGGCGAGGTCATGTTCCGCCGCAATGCCTTCAAAAGCATCCTGATCGCCCGCTACGTCGGCGCGATCCGGCCCTTCGTACCGGCAATTGCCGGTATGGCCAACATGCGCTTCATCAGCTATCTCAAGGCCAGCGGCCTTGCCTGCCTGTCCTGGGCCGTCCTGTTCCTGCTGCCCGGCTGGGCGCTGGGCCAGGCCTATGACGCCGTTGCGGCGGTGGCCGGGCGTCTGTTCCTGGTGGTCGCCCTGCTTGGCACGATCCTTGGGCTGGTGTGGGCTATCGTGCTGTACAGCTACCGCTGGTCGGCGACACGCATGGACGGCTGGCTGGCCCGTCTACTGGCCTGGTCGCACCGCCACCCGCGCTTCATCGGCCACTCGCTGAGTGACCTGTTCGATCCCAAACGCCGCGAATCGGTGCCCTTGGCCATGCTGGCCTTGATGCTGCTGGTGCTGGGCTGGGGTTGGTTCGCGCTGCTGATGGTGGTGGTCGGCCACGGCGAACCGCTGGCCCTGGACCTGGCCGTACACCGCTTGATGCTTGCCCTGCGCAACCCGCTGGCCGACTACCCGATGGCCGCGCTGGCCTCGCTGGGCGACTGGCAGGTGCTGTTGCCGGCGATTGCAGCGGGTATGGGTTACCTGGCCTGGCGCCGGCGCTGGATGGCGGTCTTCCATTGGCTGGCGGCGCTGGCCTTCGGCCTGGCTCTGACAAAGCTGCTGGGTACCACCGTCGATGTGGTGCGGCCGCCGGCCGCCAGCAGCGGCTTTGGCTTCCCGTCGGTGGCGGTGACCATGGCCACCATCACCTTCGGCTTCTTTGCGGTGCTGATCGGCCGCGAGCTGCCGGGACGTACCCGCGTCTGGCCGTACCTGTTGTCCGGCGCGGTGGTCACGGTGATTGGTTTTGCCCGCATCTACCTGGGCGCACACTGGCTCAGCGACGTGATCGGCGGCATGTTGTTCGGCGTGTTCTGGCTGCTGGTACTGGGCGTGGCCTATCGCCGCCGCTTCAACCGCTCGTTCTGGGTCAAGCCGGTTGCATGGCTGTTCTACGGCGTGTTCGTGATCGCCGGGCTTTGGTATGCACCGCGCAATGTACCGGCCAAGCTGGCCAAGTTCGAACCCGCTGCAGCCAGCATCGTGCAGATGGACGCCTCCCGTTGGTGGCAGGACGGTTGGCATGAGCTGCCCGCTCGCCGCAATGATTTCGATGACGATCAGCGCTGGCCGCTGGACGTACAGGTAGCCGGCCCGTTGCCGGCCTTGCAGGCGCAGCTCGAACGCAATGGCTGGACCCGGCAGCCCCAGGCTGGCTGGCAACAGGCGTTGATGATGCTGGACATGAAGGCCACGCCGCAGCAGGTGCCGGTATTGCCGGCAACCTTGGACACCAATGTCGAGGCGCTGCTGATGCTGCATCCGGGCGCGCGTCCGGATGAAATCCACGCACTGCGGCTGTGGCCTTCCACCGTCCAACTGCAACCTTGGCTGGCACCGGTATGGCTGGGCAGCGCGCAGACTCTGCGTTACCAGCGACACCTGAAACTGTTCGGCATGTGGCGGCCGCTGCGCGGCGTTGACCCGGCACTGGACACGCTCAAGCAATCGCTGGATGGCCTGCAAACCCAGCAGCAGGTGCAGCCGGAGACGGGCCTGCCGTTGCTGATGATCCGCGCCGAACCAACGCCGTAAGGACGACTGTAGTGCCGAGCCATGCTCGGCAGGGGGCACTACCGGTAAAGCCTCTGCCGAGCATGGCTCGGCACTACGGAGGCGTTGCCGGCCAACACTGTAGGAGCGGCGTAAGCCGCGAAGCCGATAAATCGTCAGATTGCGGTTTCCGCTCGCCTCGAAACATTGCCAGCTTCGCGGCTTACGCCGCTCCTACAACCGGGTTACAGATCTTCCTCGATCGGCACATCCAGCTCCGGGATCCACTCCAGTAATCGATCCAGGCGTTGCTGCGGGTCGTTTTCCTGCAACAACTGCAGGCGCTGGGTTTCGTGCAGCGGCAATAGTTCGGCCAGGCGCCAGCCCACCCACGCCGCCTGGTCCAATTGCGCCGGACCGGCAGCTGCGTACTCGCCGCCTATCTGCTCGATGATGTTTTCCAGCAAGGTGCCAAGCAAGCTGTGCTCGGGCTGCAGCTCGTCGTCGCTGTCGCGCTCACACCACTCGACATCGGCCATCACCAGACCGTTGTCGCGCACATGAGTCGCCGTTACATGGAAACGCCGCGCACCACGCAGGCGCAGCACCAGCACACCATCAGGGCCGACGTCGAAATCCTCGACCACCGCTTCCACACCCCACGCAGCGGGGATTGCCGGCGCACCGACTTCCTCGCCATCGAGAATCAGGCAGACGCCAAAGGTGCTGCCGGTACGTCCACATTCGCGCACCAGATCCAGATAGCGCGGCTCAAATACGCGCAGGTTCAACATCGCACCGGGCAACAACACCGCGTGCAGGGGAAACAGGGCAAGGCTGAGCAATTGCATGGTCCAGGTAGTGACAGGTGTTCGGCAGACAAGCCGGATGGTACTCCACCACACCGCCACGACAATTCATCGTGCGCCACCGCAATCAATGCTGTGCCGGGTTGCATGCAACCCGGCCTAAGACAACTACATCAAACGCCTTGCAGCTGCGCCAGGAAACGCCGCGGCGCGCCGTCGAAACCACCGTTGGACATGAACACCACGTGGTCGCCAGCGCGCGCGACATCGCCGAGCTTGGTCAGCAATGCATCGGTATCGGCGACCGCCTGCGCATCGCCGCGCACTGCGTCGATCACCTTGGCCGCGTCCCATGGCAGCTCGGGCCGCGCCAGGAACACCACCGCATCGGCGATATCCAAGGACGGCGCCAGTGCATCCGAATGTGCACCCAAGCGCATCGAATTGCTGCGCGGCTCCATCGCCACCACGATGCGTGCATCACCAACCTTTGCGCGCAAACCTTCCAGCGTGGTGTGGATGGCGGTTGGGTGATGGGCAAAATCGTCGTAGATGGTTACGCCCTGCGCTTGTCCGATCACTTCCATGCGCCGTTTGACGCTATGGAAGCCAGCCAAGGCCGGTGCCACGCTGGCAACATCGACACCCACCGCATGCGCGGCGGCCAATGCAGCCAGTCCATTGAGCACGTTGTGCCGGCCCAGCAGCGACCATTCCACGGTTGCCACTTCGGCACCGCGATGCAATACCGCAAAGGCGCTGCCGTCCTGGTTGATCAGGCGTGCGCTCCATTCCAGTGAAGGATCAAAACCAAAGCGCTCCACCGGCGTCCAGCAGCCCATCGCCAGCACTTCGGCCAGGTACTTGTCTTCGCCATTTACGATCAGGCGACCGCGACCGGGCACGGTGCGCACCAGATGATGGAACTGACGCTGGATCGCGGCTACATCCGGGAAGATATCGGCGTGATCGAATTCCAGATTATTGAGGATGGCGACCAGCGGACGGTAATGAACGAACTTGCTGCGCTTGTCGAAGAACGCGGTGTCGTATTCGTCAGCTTCAACAACAAAAAGCGGTCGATCCGAAAGGATCGACGCATCCTCCCCTTCTCCCTCCAGGGGAAGCTGCCCCGAAGGGGCGGAGGGGGGTCGGGCTGCACCTGCATCAGCAACCCCCGCCAGCGACCGCCCCAACCGCGCCGACACCCCGAAATCCTCCGCAACGCCACCAATCAGGAAACCCGGCTCGCGCCCGGCCGCCTGCAGCAGGAAGGACAGAATGGTGGTCGTAGTGGTTTTGCCATGGGTACCGGCGACCGCCAGCGTATCGCGGCCCGGCAGTACTTGTTCGGACAGCCATTGCGCGCCCGAGGTATAGCGACGGCCGGAATCCAGCACCGCCTCCACCGCCGGGTTGCCGCGCGAGAGCGCGTTACCAACCACTACTTCGTCGCAGTCTGGGCTGATATTGCCCGCCAGATAGCCCTGCGACAGGCTGATACCCAAGGTTTCCAGCTGGGTGGACATGGGCGGATACACCGCCTGATCGCTGCCTTCGACCTGATGACCGAGTTCGCGGGCCAGAGCGGCCACGCCGCCCATGAAAGTACCGGCAATGCCGAGGATATGGATCTTGCTCATCCCTAGATTGTCGCCGATGCGCTGGATTTGGGGTATCCAGGCCCAACCCGAGCTGTATCCCCAATCGCTTGTAGGGGATTCCCCGATACCGTCACGAGACATTCACAATGAAAATACGTGACGCCAGCCTCAGTATCCCTCAGGTCCTACTCCCCAAGAGGCCATCCCCAGGGAGCTCATGCTGATGGGGCCGTGAGCACGCCCTTAGCTGGCTTTTTACAAACGAAACGCCCGGATCCAGCTCATGGATCCGGGCGTTTCTGTATGCGCGGCCGTCGCAGCAAGCCCGCGACTGGGCGCGGCAGTTACCTGCCGGCGCCCAGCATCCTCAGCGCTTGATCGCCGCCAGGATGCGGGTCAGCACTTCGTCCAACGCGCCAACGCCATCCACACGCGCCAGGGTGCCCTTGGCGGCGTAGAAGTCGATCACCGGTGCGGTGGAATCGTTGTAGACCTGCAGACGCTGACGCACCGATTCCGGGTTGTCATCGGCACGGCCCTGCTCCTGGGCGCGACCAGCGATGCGCTCGACCAGCAGCTCGGTCGGCACTTCCAGCTGCACGATGGCGTCCAGCGGCTGGTTCAGCTTGGCCAGCAGTTCGCCCAGCGCGTTGGCCTGGGCCACGTTGCGCGGGTAACCATCCAGAATGAAACCCTTGGCGGTATCGGCCTGCGACAGGCGCGATTCCAGCATGCCCAGCAGGATGTCGTCGGACACCAGGTTGCCGGCATCCATCACCGCCTTGGCCTGCTTGCCCAGCTCGGTGCCGGCAGCCACTTCGGCGCGCAGCAGGTCGCCTGTGGAAATGTGCGGAACCTGCAGATGTTCCTTCAGGCTCGTCGCCTGTGTGCCCTTGCCCGAACCGGGCGGTCCCAACAGAACCAATCGCATTCCTGACTCCCATATGTTTTGAGGAAACGGGACGGACAGCGGCGTTAGACTCATGGGCCGATTCACGCTGCACCGCAATATGTGCAGCTTACCGCATCCGGCCAATGTCCCGGAATGTCCCCCGCTCTGGAGAGTATTGCCCATGTCCAAAGGCACCTTGCTGTATGCCCAGTCCGGCGGCGTCACCGCCGTCATCAACGCCACCGCCTCGGCCGTCATCGCCGAAGCAAGAGTTAGGAAAATCAAGGTGTTGGCAGCACGCAACGGCATCCTCGGCGCACTGCGCGAGGAGTTGATCGACACCTCGAAGGAGTCGGCCGCCAACATCACCGCGCTGGCCCATACTCCTGGCGGCGCGTTCGGCTCGTGCCGCTACAAGCTCAAGTCACTGGATGCGGACCGCGCCAAGTACGAGCGCCTGCTTGAGGTTTTCAAGGCGCATGACGTGCGCTGGTTCCTCTACAACGGCGGCAATGACTCGGCCGATACCGCGCTGAAGGTCTCGCAGCTGGCCAAGGAATACGGCTACCCGCTGACCTGCGTGGGCGTGCCCAAGACCATCGACAACGACCTGGCGGTGACTGATACCTGTCCGGGCTTTGGCTCGGCGGCCAAGTACACCGCCATCTCGGTGCGCGAGGCGGCGCTCGATGTGGCGGCGATGGCGGAAACCTCGACCCGCGTCTTCATCTACGAGGCGATGGGACGTCATGCCGGTTGGCTGGCTGCAGCTGCAGGCCTGGCCGGTGAAAACCCCGACGACGCACCGCAGATCATCCTGCTGCCGGAGCGCGCCTATGACGAGCCGGTGTTCCTGGCCAAGGTGAAGCAGGTGGTCGAGAAGGTCGGCTTCTGTGTGGTGGTCGCCAGCGAAGGCATCCATACCGCCGACGGCCAGTTCGTCGCCGATGCCGGTGGCATCAAGGATTCTTTCGGCCACACCCAGCTCGGCGGCGTGGCTTCGTACCTGGCCGGCAAGGTCAAGGCCGAACTCGGCTACAAGGTGCATTGGACCCTGCCCGACTATCTGCAGCGCTCGGCCCGCCATATCGCCTCCAAGACCGATTGGGAACAGGCGCAGGCGGTGGGCAAGGCAGCAGTGCAGTTCGCACTGAAGGGCCACAACTCGGTGATGCCGGTGATCGTGCGCAGCTCGGATGTGCCGTACCGCTGGAAGATCGAGGCCGCACCGCTGTCCAAGGTCGCCAACCACGAAAAGAAGATGCCGGCCGGCTTCATCCGCAAGGATGGTTTCGGTATCACCGAGAAGGCCCGTCGCTACCTGCAGCCGCTGATCCGTGGCGAAGCGCCGCTGCCGTACGACCGCGATGGCCTGCCCAAGTACGTGACCTTGAAGAACGTCGCCGTAGCCAAGAAGCTCCCGAGCTGGGAAGGCTGAAGCAGCAATGTAGTGCCGAACCATGCTCGGCGGAGGGAGGCTTGCCCGGTAGCGCCCAGCACAACATGGCTGCGCCCCCAAAAGCTGCCCTCACCCCAACCCCTCTCCCGCAGGCGGGAGAGGGGCTAGTAGAGCCTGATCACCGGCATTACTTCAGACAGGTGTGCCGCCCCGATGGGCGGCGCATCCTTCGCCCAAAGTCTGCACACGGGCACTGCACCATGTTCCGCAAGATACTGATCGGGATGCTTGGTTTTCTCGTCGTCTGCGCACTGGCCGTAGCGGGCTACCGCGTTGGCAAGCAAATGGCACAGCACGATCGAGACACCCGAGCCGCGCAACAACGCTGAGCTAGCAGCACCGTCAGCGGCAGGCCGTGCCCTGCATCGCCAGCTTGGCCGAATACGCGGGCAATGCAGCCAATCGCCCAGCTGCGGCCTGCGTTTTGGCATCACCCAGATAGACGCGGTTCTGGCCCTGCCCGTCCAGTGCTACCTGTTGCCCGGCCGGCTTGCGCCACACCTCGATCACCGCCTGCTGCGAACTGCAGGATGCCGAGGGAATACGCGCCACTTCATTGAGCTTCCAGCCGGCCGCTTCGCTGGGATTGACCTTGCTGGCATCCAGGAATACCGCACGTGGCTGGCACTGCGGGTTGGTACGTACCAACTGCATGTCATACGGCTGCGCGGCGGTACCGGTGAAGCGGCCCTCGATGCGGGTACAGGCTTCGGGAATCTGCCGCACGGTGTGTACCGTGCCGGTGGCCTGCGCGCTGGCTGCCGGACGTTCGATCTCGGGCTTGGCGGTGGCCGCCAACAACGGCAGCGGCGACAAGGCCGTCACGGCAAGAACTAGCAGGGCTTTCATCGGCAGCGATTCCACATGGACAGATACGCGACGTTGCCAGCATCCGACTGAACCCAACAGCAAGAAGGGGGCGGCTGGCGGTCGAGACAGCTGGCAGTCATACTCAGGCCGCCTCAGAGTGTTTGAACACAGCGACACGTACCACAGCCGCACGCGGCCCGGGTCTGTTCCAGTGCTTCGATCTACCCGGCGTGTCCCCGCTTCATCCACAGCTGTATGGCATCCACCAACGCTGGAGGGGTCATGCTCGAACAGTACGGTCTTGTGCTTTCGCTTGTCTGCGCCGCTGTCGCCATCGTCTACGGCATCATCTCGGCCCAATGGGTCCTACGCCAACCTGCCGGCAATGCCCGCATGCAGGAAATCGCCGCCGCCATCCAGGAAGGCGCGCGGGCCTATCTCAACCGCCAATACCTGACCATCGCCATCGTCGGCGTGGTGTTGTTCGTACTGGTCGGTTTCTTCCTCAGCTGGTACACGGCGATCGGTTTTGCGATCGGCGCGGTGCTGTCCGGTGCCGCCGGCTACATCGGCATGAACGTATCGGTACGCGCCAATGTGCGCACTGCCGAAGCTGCCCGCAACGGCATGAGTGCTGCGATGGATGTCGCGTTCCGTGGCGGTGCTATCACCGGCATGTTGGTGGTCGGCCTGGGCCTGCTGGGCGTGGCCGGTTATTACCTGATTCTGCAGCGCATGGGCCTTAGCCAGGCCGACAACCTGCATGCGCTGGTCGGTTTGGCATTTGGCAGCTCCTTGATTTCGATCTTCGCGCGTTTGGGCGGCGGCATCTTCACCAAGGGCGCGGACGTCGGTGCGGACCTGGTCGGAAAGGTCGAGGCCGGCATTCCCGAAGATGACCCGCGCAACCCAGCGGTGATCGCCGACAACGTCGGCGACAACGTCGGCGACTGCGCAGGCATGGCCGCGGATCTGTTCGAAACCTATGCGGTGACGGTGATCGCCACCATGCTGCTGGGCGGCATGATGATGGCCGAAGTCGGCCGCAATGCGGTGCTGTATCCGCTGGTGCTTGGCGGGGTATCGATCATCGCTTCGATCATCGGCGCGTTCTTCGTCAAGGTGAAAGCCGGCGGCTCGATCATGGGCGCGCTGTACAAGGGCGTGATCGTATCCGGCGTGCTGGCCGCCATCGCCTTCTGGCCGGTGACCACGCAGCTGATGGCCGACTCCAGCCACGGCGCCACCAACCTGTACATCTGCGCCTTGATCGGACTGGTGTTGACCGGCTTGATCGTGTGGATCACCGAGTACTACACCGGCACCCAGTACAAGCCAGTGCAGCACGTGGCACAGGCTTCGACCACCGGCCACGGCACCAACATCATCGCCGGTCTGGGTGTGTCGATGAAGTCCACCGCGCTGCCGGTGATCGCGGTCTGCGCGGCGATCTGGTCGGCGTTCCACTTTGGTGGCCTGTACGGCATCGCCATCGCTGCAACCGCGATGCTGTCGATGGCCGGCATGATCGTCGCGCTGGACGCCTATGGCCCGATCACCGACAACGCCGGCGGCATCGCGGAAATGGCCGATCTGCCACCGGAGATCCGCAACATCACCGATCCGCTGGATGCAGTGGGCAACACCACCAAGGCAGTGACCAAGGGTTATGCGATTGGCTCGGCGGCTTTGGCAGCGCTGGTGCTGTTTGCCGACTACACACACAACCTGCAGATGGCACATCCAGGCGAAACCTTCGCCTTCGATCTGTCCGATCACACGGTGATCATCGGCCTGTTGATCGGCGGTTTGATTCCCTACCTGTTCGGTGCGATGGCGATGGAAGCAGTCGGCCGTGCGGCCGGCGCGGTGGTGGAAGAAGTCCGCCGTCAGTTCCGCGAGATCCCCGGCATCATGCAGGGTACGGCCAAGCCGCAATACCACAAGGCAGTGGACATGCTGACCCGCTCGGCGATCAAGGAAATGATCGTTCCTTCGCTATTGCCGGTCGCAGTACCAGTGGTGGTTGGCCTGCTGCTCGGGCCGAAGGCATTGGGTGGTTTGCTGATCGGTACCATCGTGACCGGCCTGTTCGTCGCGATCTCGATGACCACCGGCGGCGGTGCCTGGGACAACGCCAAGAAGTACATCGAAGATGGTCACTTCGGCGGCAAGGGCAGTGAAGCGCACAAGGCCGCGGTGACCGGCGATACGGTCGGCGATCCGTACAAGGACACGGCGGGGCCGGCGATCAATCCCCTCATAAAAATCATCAACATCGTCGCGTTGCTGCTGGTGCCATTGCTGTAGTCGAAGCCGACTGCGCACAGCACCTTCGCCCTTCCCCCGTTTACGGGGGAAGGGAACGGGATGGGGGCGCCGCAGGCGTAGCTCAAGATCATCAACATCGTGGCTCTGTTGCTGGTACCGCTGCTGTAATCCTGACTGACAGCGAAAAGCGCCCTCACCCCAACCCCTCTCCCGCGCGCGGGAGAGGGGCTCTTGTATCCAGCAGCCGGGTGATCGGAAAGTGCACAAAGCATCCAACAACCCGAAGCACTTGTGGGAGCGGCGTAAGCCGCGAAGCTGACATCACGTCGGCCAGTCGCAAAACACGACAACACCACTCAACCCGAACGCTTCACTGCATACACCCGGCCGTCGTTGCCACCACCGCAATAGAACAGCTCACCACCATCCGCTTCCAGCCCACTGACACTGATGCCATCCGGCATCTGCAGGCGCTCCAGCACTGCACCGGTATCGGCCTGCAGGCGCCGAATGTCACTCTGACCAGCCTCGCCAGTGGCATGCCAAAGCGTTCCATCCACCCAGGTCACGCCGGTGACGAAGCGGTCGGATTCAATCGTGCGCAGGATCCTGCCGTCGGCCGGATCGATCTGGTGAATTTTCCGCTGCCGGTACTGGCCCACCCACAAGCTGCCTTCCGCCCACGCCATCCCAGAGTCAGTTCCAGCGCCCGGCGCGGGAATCGAAGCCAACACTTCTCCGCTCTCGGCATCGATCTTGTCGATGCGCGCTTCGGCGATCTGCCAGAGATAGGTACCGTCGAAGGTAGTACCGGCGTCACAGGGCACGGCTAAACTGCGCACCGTCCGGCCATCACGCGGATCGAAGGCCACCAGCGCGGCGCCGGTGGCAGCCCAGACGTTGTGTCCATCAAAGCTGACGCCATTGATGGTGTCCGAGCCGGCGAACGGGCCGTACTCACGCACCACCTCGGCGGGGCGAACCTTGGTCGCCACAACTTTGGGACTGAGGGTTTGGGTATTCATCACTGCGATCTCCTGGCATGTCCGTGATTGGCTGCCTGCCAGCGACACTAGTCAATCGGCAGCGCAGCAGGGAGTAACAAGATCGTCGTGAAACCGCTCAGCGGCATCGAGCGCCAGCGCTGCGCTCGACCGCGCCCATTCGAGTACACCCGCCCTGCTGCCTGCAACTCCAGCAACGCCCGCTGCACGTTGCGCTGACTGCCTGCCAAGGCCAAGCCCAACGCCGAAGTCGACCAGGCGGCACCGTCGGCAAGCAGCGCGACCATTGCTCCTTGCTCGCCTTCGATAGGCGGCAGCAACACCTTCACCGAGGTCGCTGAGCAAGGTGACAGGCGGAAGCCCGCAGGTGTTGCTTCAATACGCGCCTGCGCCGCGATGATTCCGCGCAGGCGACCGATCTCCACCCGCAGCCGTGCCCGCAGCGTCTCGTCGTAGTGGCGCATGCCGAATGCGCGTGTGATCAGCACATCGCGATCAACCTCGCCCGGCCAGGCCTCGGCCAGTGCGCAGGCAAGCTCGAGCAACACCGGCCGCCTTGCCAGCGATTGCCAGCTGGTGCCTAGCCTTATGCCGCGGCGGCACCCGTCCACTATCAATGCGCCGGATTCCAACAGCGCCTGCACTTGATCAATACGCAGCAACTGATCCGCACCTCCACCGAGGCAACGAGCAGCAGGCTGATCAAGTTTGATGCAGGCTTCTTCCACTTCTGCCTGCAAAGCGCCAATACCCGCTTCTACGGCCGCCGCCCGAGCACGTTCAAGTAGTGCCCGAGCCTGCTCGATCTGCATCCGTCGCAGTGCCAGCGTTGCAGCTGTGAGCGCCGCCATTGCGTTCAGTGCGGGGGGCAGTCGTCTGCCCTCCAATCTGTTCATAACATGTGCTACTTCGTCGATCCTTCCCAGCAACAGCAGTCGCCGCGCCAGGATCAGCCAAGCCTGCAATGCATTGGCCGAATCACCGTGTGTATCCAGCACGGTCGCGATGGTCGACAGCGGTTCGGAAGCACCGCCAAGTTCGCGCAGCGCCAAGGCCACTTCGGCCTCGGCCAACCCGCAGCGCGCGCGTGCCAGTACTTCGTGCGTGCCAAAGCCGCGCTGGGCACGCCGCAACAGCTCTCGAGCCCGCGTCAGGTCGCCGAGCTGGGCCATGGCGATTCCGCGCAGGGCCAGCGCGGGAGGATCGTCGCGCAATGCAACGTGCTTGAGCGCGGTGAGTACATCACCGGTGGCCAAGGCGCGGGCGGATGCTGCGATCAGGGAATCCATGGGGGCAGGCTAACTGCGGGCGGGCGTGGATGCACTTGTCAGCTCTTGCACCGTCGCAATAGCCGCGTAGAAGGTTGGCGTGCCCATGTCCGTGAATATCCATCGACTCGACGCCTGGATGCCGTCGCGCTGCAGGATTGCCGCTAAGAGCGCCCTCACCCCTGCCCCCGCTCCGCGCCCCGGCCCTTGCGCTAGCGCAAGGTCGGTCGACGGGCAGCGAACCAATGGTTCGCAAGCTGCCCCTCTCCCCCCGCAAGCGGGAGAGGGGACAGCCTTCGTCGATAGGTCGTCTGGGGGCTGCCGCCTATCTGCGATTGATGAAGAACTCCACCGGCACCATCACTTCCACCGGGTCACCGACGACATCCGCTGGCGGTACCGGCACCGGGGTTGCCCGCGCCAGCGTCTCCAGCGTGGCCTCATCAAGGCTGTCGTGGCCGCTGCTGCGGCCGATCCTGGCATTGCTGACCTTGCCCTGCCGGTCCACGCTGAAGCGCACATAGGCCACGCCTTGCTGACGCAGGCGTTCGGCCAGGCGTGGATAGCGGCGATACTTTTCCAGATGCCCCAGCAACTGCCCTTGCCAGCTGACCGAAGCCTGCGCCTGTTGCCCGGCGGTGGTCTGGCGGGCGGCATAGCGCTCGCTGGGCTTGGCACTGACATCCGGCGGCGCCAGGGTCTGGTCTACCGTGTGGGCGTCGGAGGCTGGCACCTGCTCACGCGGCTGCGGCGGCACGTAAGCGTCCACCACCTCGGGCTCCTGCGGTGGCGGCTCACGCTCCACGCGTGGCGCCGGGGTCGGTTCGCTGCGTTGCTGCTCCTGCTGCGGCGGCCCCTGTGGAATCTCGGTTGGCGGCGTTGGCGGCGCTTCCGGCGTCTCAGCCATATCCACCATCACCGCTTCCAGCGGCTGCTGGTCGGCCAGCAAGGGCGGTGTGCGCAGACTCCACCACAGCGCCGCGCCTATCACCACGGCGTGCAGCAACAGCGCCAGCGCGAAGCTGCCACCCCAACGCAGGCGCGAGGATGCAGTAGCGACGGTCACGATGACTGCTCTATCCCGACCAACGCCACTTTCAGGTAGCCGGCGCGACGCAGCAGGTTCATTGCTTCCATCAGATCGCCATAGCTGACCGAGCGGTCGGCACGCAGGAAGATGCGCTGCGAGTGATCACCTTGTGTGCGCTTTTCAAGTTCTGCTGCCAACGCATCAGCCGATACTGAGGCCTCGCCCAGACGCAGCGACAGATCCGCCTGCACGGTGAGGAACAGCGGCTCGGCATCACGCGGCTGCGGCTTGGCGCTGCTGGCCGGCAGTTCGACCGGCACATCGACGGTGGCCAGCGGTGCGGCCACCATGAAGATGATCAGCAGCACCAGCATCACGTCGATGAAGGGGGTGACATTGATCTCGTGCGCTTCGTCCAGCGCTTCGTCGTCGGACTCACGGGAGGTACGGATTGCCATCGCCCGGCCTCAGCGCACGTCGCGCGACAACGCGCGGCCGCAATCCAGATCGCGCGAGACGATCTGCTGCACGCTGGCGGAGATATCCCCGCCCAATGCACGCAAGGTCTGCAAGCGGCGACTGAAATGGTTGTAGATGACGACCGCAGGGATTGCAGCGACCAGGCCCATCGCCGTGGCCAGCAGTGCTTCGGCGATGCCCGGCGCAACAACCGCCAGATTGGTGGTGTTGGACGCGGCGATGCCGACGAAGCTGTTCATGATGCCCCACACGGTGCCGAACAGACCGACGAACGGTGCCACCGCGCCGATGCTGGCCAACAGGCCGACGCCGCTGCGCAGGCGTCGGCTGTTGCCCAGCTCGATGCGCTCAAGCCGCGAGCCGAGACGCTCCTTGACCCCATCGTGCCCCTGCGCATCAACCGACAACGCCAGCTCGGTGCGGGCCGCGCCCAGCATGCTGCGCGCCAGATCCGATTGCTGCAGTACCGGCTGCGCATCGGCGCCATCGAGACTGCCGCTGACATCCAGTACCTCGCGCGCGGCCTGTAGTTCACGGCCGATACGGCCCAGCTCCAAGGTCTTGGCGATCAACACCGTCCAGGTAGCCAGCGAGGCCAATGCCAGGCAGATCATTACCGCCTGCACCACCCAGTCGGCGGACTGGTACATGGCCCAGGGCGTGAGTGCCTGTGTGGCGGCGTTTGAGGAAATATCAGCGTGCATGGAGAGATTCCGGATCGTCGTGGAAAAAAGTCGCACTGGCGATCTGGCTGGTGCGTTGAACGTTGTACGAGATGGCGTCGCGTCGGCACGACACCGCATGCTGCGTATCGGCAGCGGCGGACTGCATCATGATTGCTCCTCACTGGCCGCCGGCTCGCGCGGGCTTGGCCGCGACAGCACATAGGCAGCACTGGCCAGGAAGAAAACGGCCACTGGCACGGCCAGCTTCCAGCTCGGATGCGCGCCGATGAAGAACAGCACATAACCCAGCGCCATGCCCCCAGCGGCAAAACACTTGCCCTTGCGGCTCACCGCACCCTGCTCGCGCCACTGCCGCAGCGGCCGGCCGTAACGCGGATGCTGCAGCAGCCACGCTTCAAAGCGCGGCGAGGATTTCGAGAAGCACCACACCGCCAGGATCAGGAAAATAGTGGTCGGCATCACCGGCAGCAACGCACCGATCACCCCCAAGGCCACCATCAGCCAGCCCAGGCAGAACCACAGCCAACGGATCACGCCGATGCCTTCATGGTGTCTGCCGATGCGCCGACCTGCATCAGGCGAATTCCTGCTCGACGTAGGCGCGTACGGTGCGGAACGCCGCATTGGCGCCTTCGATGGCGGCCGCTTCCTGCGCCTCGCTCATGCTGATGGAATCCATTGATGCAGTGAACTGGCGCCAGTGGCGAGCCGCGCCATCCGGATGCGCGGCCAGGTGGCTGGCACCGAAGTCCGCGCCCAAGCCCAGCTTGCCGGCCAGCTTGAACAGGATGGTGCCGCCGAGGTTGGAGCCTTCGGCGACGTACAGCCAGCCCAGCGCCTGCGGCAGCTCGATATCGTCAGGGATGACCGCAGCGGTTTCGGCAGGAACGTCCTGTTGCAGATCACCGAGGTCGGCAACAATCTGCTGCAGGCGCTGGCGCTGCTCCAGATCCGGCAGCAGCGCGCGTAGCAGCGGCGTGGCGTACAGCGCCTGGATGTCGCGGTGGAAACGGTATTGCACGCGTACGAACTTGGCGAAGCGCTCGCGGCTGGCAAAGATGTCCTCGGACATGATGCGCTTGTCCAGCGAATCATGGGTGCTGCTGGTAGCCGCTTTCAGGCGCTGGCTACGGCTGGGTGCGGCAATGGTTTCGGTCGTGATCATGGTCTGCAACTACGAAGCGGAGGGGGAAACCGGCCGCATCTTTTGATGGACTCGCCGGTCGTCCTGATTGAGACGTCTGCCGGGGGCCTTCCCCCAAGCGGCCTGCACGATGTGCTGCAACCGGCAATCCCGGCGCTTGCGCGCCGGGATTGCCCTGTACATCGATCAGTCCCTATCCATCAATACCGGAACGTCAGCGCCATCCGCGCGGTACGGCCCGGTGCCGGCAGGATGCCCAGCGCCAGCGGGTCCAGGTAATAGCGATCGGTGGCGTTGTCCAGGTTGACGTCCAGGTTCCACTGGTCATTGAACGACCAGCTGGCGAACAGGTCGACGATGGTCGCCGGGCGGTACAGCTGCTGGATCGCCGACAGGCCGACGTTCCATTCCTTGTCCAGCTTGCTGATCGGGCCAGCGTTGTGCACCACGCGGGTGCCGAACGTCAGCCGCTCGTCGAACAAACGCGAACCCAGGGTCACATTGACCGTGTAACGCGGTGGGTTCTGGGTATTGCTGTAGGAGCCTTCAAAACCACCGTCCACGCAGTTCGGGGTGTTCTTCAACTCCTCGATGTTGCGCGCATGACCGTAGGCACGGCGCTCTGCAGCAATATCCGGCGCGCAGGTCTTGGCCTTGAAGTAGTAGTGCGCGGACAGGTCGGCGAACACCTTGCCGGCATCGTAGTTGGACTGGAACTCCATGCCCGACACCTTGAAGCGATCCACATTGCGGATCAGCCCGGCCGACAGCGTGCGGTAATCGCGGGTGATCAGGTCATCCACGCGGGTATCGAAGTAGGCCAGCTTCAGTGCCAGCTGGTCGCCATTGGCGAACAGATCGCGCTTGATCGTGCTGGCGCCGATTTCCCAGCTGCCGGAGCGCTCAGGCTTCAGCTCGCCAACGGGCTTTGCGGCGGTGAACAGACCCAACGTGGTTTCAAACAGGCTCGGCAGCTTGGTGCCTTCGGCGTACTTCAGGTAAACCATGCTGTCTTCGTCGAAACGATAGGTGACGCTTGCAGTCGGCGAAAACGCGCTGTCACGGCGTTTGATCGGCTTGGACCAGGTCCAGCTCACCGGCACCATCAAATCTTCCGCGGCATCAGCGTCGTAGAAGTTCCAGCCGCCGATGTCGGCCACCGTGCCCTTCTTGTATGGCGAAGCCAGCAGCGAGGCCAGGGTGAAATTGCCATTGGCATCCGGGTACCAGTTCAGCATCGCGATGCGCTTGGCACGCCATGACGGCAGGCTCGGGTCGCCGTTGAGCAGCTGGGTGTAGCGGTACTGACCATCAGCCTCGAACTTGTCTTCCTTGGCCAGTCGATTGCGGTCATGCACGTTGACCCGGTTCCAGCGGCCGCCGGCCATGAACTCCCAATGCTCATTGGGCTCCCACTTGATCGATGCGACCGCGCTGTATTCCTTGCGCTCAGCATTGCGCAGGAAGCGGTTGTTGACCAGGTCGTCATGCATCACCGGCGCATTCGGGCGGATGTCTTCATCGCTGAGCGACAGGCCGTAGTCAAAGGTGAACAGACCGGCGCTGGTTTCCAGCAGCGAGGTATTGCTCACGTCCAAGCCGAAGCGTTTCTGCTTCAACGGATTGGCGTAGGCATCCTTGTAACCGGGGTTGCCGCTGAAGCTCGGCGCGTCATACCACTCGGTGCGGCGATCGAAGTACCACGGGGTGATACCGGTCAGGCTGTTGTACATCATGCTTTCGGCGTCGGTGTACCAAGCGTTTGCACGCAGGTCGACCAGGCTGCTGTCCGGATTGAAGCGGTAGCGCAGGCTGTAGCTGTCCATGTCGACGTGGCCCGGGTCCCACTGCGGCACGCGGTCGCGGTCCACACGGATGATCTGCGAGGCCATGATTTCGCCGGCAGTGCCCTCGTAGCGGCGGTAGCCCAGTTCCAACGTCTGTGCATCGTCGATGCGCCAGGTGCCTTTCAGCAGCGCCGATTCCGAACGTGACGATGTGTTGAATACTTCGGTGCGCGGCGGATTCAGCGGTGCCAGCGTGCGCCGGGTCTGCGGGAAGTCGTCATAGCCGTGCTTGCCGCCAAAATAGTTGCCGGTATCGCGCCAGGCATAGGCGGCGACCAGGTCGAAGCGATCCCAACGCTGGGCCACCGCCACGTTGGCGAACTGATTGCCGGTAGCATTACGGTCAGTGCGCGGTGCGGCGCTGTAATCGGGCACGTTGTTGGCGCTGTTGTTGGCCAAACCGGTACGCACGCGGATGCCGCTATCGCGGCCTTCGCGCAGCACGTCATCAACCTTCAAGGTCTCCATCTCGACCACGCCACCGATGCCGCCGGACGCGTTTGCTTTCAGGCTCGGGCCCTTGGTGATGGTGATGTTGGAGATCAAGTCCGGATCGAGGTAGGTACGCTGCGACTGGCCGGCATAACCACGATAGGTGTCCATGGTCGATTGGCCACCATCGATGATCACCGGGATGCGGCTTTGGCCCTGGATGCCACGGATGTTCACATCCAAGGCATTGCCCACACGCGGATCACCTGCGGTGACGCCAGCCACGCCCTTGATGATGTCGGCGGTGGAGGTGCCACGGAAGCGTTCGATGGTCTGCTGCGGGATGTAGGCGGTCGAACCAGTGGTGCGATAGGTATCGAGCAGGCGTGCGGCATCACTGCCAGTGCCTTCGCCACCGCGCTGGTCACCGGCTACGCTCAGGGTGCCGGTCACGACCAGGTTTTCCGCGGTCGCCCCCGCCGGCAGCTTTTCGAGAGTCACCGCGCCATTGCCGCTGCGGCGGGCAGCGATGCCGGTGCCGCGCAGCAGCTGCTGCAGCGCCGTCGCCGGCGCCAGCTGGCCGGATACCGGTGCCGAGGTCGCACCGTCGGCCAGCGCGGCGGCATAGGCCACCTGCACGCCGGACTGACGCATGTACTGGCCCAGCGCTGCAGCAAGCGGCTGCGCTGGGATGTCGAACTGTGCGCTGGCGCTGGCAACGGTGGCCTGCGCCATTGCGGGAATGGCTGGCGTCAGCACCGCCAGGCCGGCGGCCAGCATCGCGACGTGCAGACGGGACAGGCGCAGGCGTGGGCCGGCGCGGAAAGAACTGGGCATTGAAATTCCTGATGTCGAAGCCGCAATGAGGCGGCGGAGGTTCGACGTACGTGGCGGCGGCTGAGGTACGGTCGGGGTTAAGACGATTGAGCCGGGCAAACCCCCAAGATCAATCGCCCAGCTCGGCTAGCGACGCGCTGGCAGCTCGTTCTGTTGTGCCTGCACGATGGCGATGCCAAACGGCAGGCGCGTTACGCTCAAGCCACTGCCTGCAGCCAGCGCATCCAGCGCCTGCTCGGGTTGATCCAGCCGCAACGCGGCATTGATCGGCGGCAAGGCCGACAGATCGCCACGCACGAACACATGACCTGGACGATAACGCCCCAATTCGGCCAGCACCTGCGTCACCGGCACGTTTTCCAGCAGCAGCTCGCCGCGTCGCCATGCTGCGACGTGATCAGGTGCCAGTCCCGCGCCCAGCTCGGCAACCCCGCCTTTGCTCCAGCCAGCTGTCTGCCCGGCCTGCAGGTACATCCAGCCTTGATCCGGGCGCGCAGCAACCCGCACGCGCCCCTGTTCGACCGCGGTATCGACATGATCGCCATCACGACTGACCACGAACGCGGTGGAAATGTCCTCGACCACACCATCGCCGACGGTGATGCGGAATGGCGCGCCAGACTGCGGCACAACCTCGAACCAGGCGCGCCCACGCAGCAGCTCGATACGCCGCGTGGCTTCGCCGTAATGCACGGCAATGGCAGCGCCAGCATCCAACACGGCGGTTGAACCGTCCGGCAGGCCGACCTGGCGAATGGCCACATCCGCGCGGTAATCAGCGCGCATGCGCAGCGCCAGCTCCGGCGCCGACATCACCCCACAGAACAGCGCCAGCATCGCCACCGCTGCCAACCAGCGACGTTGCGTGCGGCGCACAGGCCGCTGTACCACCACGCTGGTCTGCGGGCGGGCAGCGAGGCTGCGCCACAGTACCCGTTGATGTTCAAACGCATGGCGGTGTCCGGGCAGCAACAACCACTGCTCGAAGGTCTGCATGTCCTGCTCGTTCATGGTCCCCGAGGCCAGACGCAGCAGCCAGTCGCGCGCCTGCTGCGCAGCGGGACTGTCGGGCGTTGGCGAGGAGGACGGCGGGCTCATGGGCTGGCGTTGCTGCTTTTGTTTGTGATGGCGACGGGCGGAATACAGGACAGCGGTCTCACTACATGACGAACCGCGCCACTGCATCCCCAAGATGAATTGCAACGCTAACCGCCGCTGCGCGCCCAGGCCAGCCGCTGCAGGGCCAAGCGCAGATGGTTTTCCACGGTGGTTACCGATACCCCCATCCGCCGCGCCACTTCCGGCTGGGTCAGGCCCTGCAGGCGATTGAGGCGGAACATGCTGCGGGTGGGCTCGGGCAGGTGCTCGGCAGCTTCCAGAACCCGTGCCAGCTCGTCCTGCGCCATCACCTGCTCCTCGGTGGACAGCACCTCGTCCGGCCCCCACAGGTAATTCTCAGTCTGCAGGCGCAACCGGCGGGTACGCTCGCGACCATGATCGGTGGCCAGGTTGCTGGCCAAGCGGTACAGGTAGGCACGCGGGTTACCAATGACCTGCTCGTTGCCGACCCCGCGGACCTTGAACCACACCCCCTGGATGACGTCGTCGGCGCCGCCATCAGCACCGAGGATCTGCCGCACCAGACGCAGCAAGGCCGGGCGTTCGCGGATCAGCAGTTCGGTCAAGGTGGTGGCGTTGCTGGACATTGGAGGCTGTGAAGACAGGACGGGCCGCCTGCACACGCCGGCCCTGGGCGGGCAAGCATACATCGATAATGATAATTGTTCTCATATGTATTGCGCGACAGTGTGTTCCCCGCGCCCTGCCCGGCCCAGATTGCCCGCCCGACTGAGGTTTGGTGCGCCGCAATAGTGGTGCGCGTAGAATGGAGCTCTTTTTCAACCAACAACGATTCGGAGTCAGCGCAATGAGCCTGAAATTGGTCTCGCCGGGCAAGAACCCGCCGGAAGAAATCAACGTCATCGTCGAGATCCCGAAGGATTCGGAGCCGGTGAAGTACGAAATGGACAAGGAAAGCGGCGCGATGTTCGTCGATCGCATCCTGTCCACGCCGATGCGCTACCCCTGCAACTACGGCTTCGTGCCGCAGACCCTGTGCGGCGACGGCGACCCGGCCGACGTGCTGGTGGTGCTGCCGCTGCCGCTGGTCCCGGGCTCGGTTGTGCGTTGCCGCCCGGTCGGCGTGCTGAAGATGAGCGACGAAGCCGGTAGCGATGAGAAGATCCTCGCCGTGCCGGTCGCCAAGATCTTCAGTGGCTACGCCCACGTGGAAGACATCGCCCAGGTGTCCAGCCACTGGCTGGAGCGCATCGGCCACTTCTTCGAGCACTACAAGGACCTGGAAAAGGGCAAGTGGGTCAAGATCGAAGGCTGGGGCGATGCCGCCGAAGCCAAGCGCATCCTGGTCGAAGCGCACAAGAGCTACCTTGCCACCCAGGAACAGGACGTCTAATTGGCACCGCGCTTGGTCGTAATACTCGGCCCTGCGTAGCGACAACCATCACGTTTTCCTGGTAGAGGGCATGACCCTTTGCCAGCAAGCAGCTACATTGACAGGCCGGTTTCCGGCCTGTTTTTTGTGCGGCTTTTGCGTTTTGTCCAAGGGGAAGTGTCTTGCGAATCCTGTTAGTCGGCGGCGAAGCCAACCTGTCGGCCGAGCTGCTTGAGTACGTCGCCGATCTGGGCGATCAGTGGGAAGTACAGTCGGTCCCGGACGGCAGTGCTGCCATTGTTGCGGTGTCCTCGGCCACCATCGACGCGATCATCGTTGCGCCGGTACTGCCCGACCTGGCCCCGGCCACCCTGCTCGGGCAGATCCGCACGCTGCGCCCGGAAACCATCCGTATCGCATTGATCGACGGCGACAACAACCAGCGCGTGCCTTCGGCCCGCATCATTGGCGTGGCCCATCGTTTCCTGCCGCTGCCGCTGGCCCCGGAAGTGCTGCTTGAAGCACTGACCAGCCTGGAGGAGCTGCGCGAACTGCTGGACAGCCCGCACCTGCGCCAGACCATCGGCCGCATCGAAAAGCTGCCCTCGCCGCCACACCTGTACATCAGCCTGACCCACGCGCTGGAAGAGGACGAGGAAAGTGACTCTGCGGAGATCGCCAAGCTGGTCGCAGCCGACCCAGCCATCGCCGCCAAGGTACTGCAGCTGTCCAACTCGGCGTTCTTCAACAGCGGCCGCGCCATCTCCGATCTGCGTGGTGCGGTCACCCGTCTGGGTATGGCCACCCTGCGCGACCTGGTTCTGGCCAGTGAAGTATTCGCCCTGCCCGGCATGTCCGGGCCCGACCGCAACGCACTGCAGTCACGCGCACTGATGGCCTCACGCCTGGCAGCCAAGATGCTGCCTGCATCCAGCGCCGAACTAGGCTCCACCGCCGCCCTGCTGGCCGACATCGGCCTGCTGCTGCCCGGCGTGCGCGACGAACGCCTGCCCGCCGATGCAGAAGACCCGCGCCCCGGCCATGCCGAGGCCGGTGCCTATCTGATGGGCCTGTGGGGCCTGCCGATGCCCATCATCGAAGCAGTCGCCTTCCAGCTGCAGCCGGGCCGCTCCAATGTCCGTAGCTTCTGGGTGGCCGGTGCTGTCCACGTCGCCACTGCACTGGCCGCCGGTACCGCAGTTGATGAGCAGTATCTGGCCAACGTCGGCGTACTGCCCAAGCTGGAGCAGTGGCGGGCAATGGCCGATGAGCTGATGGGCGTGAGCGTCGAGGCCTGAGCCTGCGTTTCATTGCGCTGCAAAACCAGGATTGAATGACAACGGCCGCATAGCGGCCGTTGTTGTTTCTGCGTGTCAATGCAGCCCTGCGTGCAGGAAGTTGGCAACCATTGCCTCGATCATTCCTGAAGCGCTGCGCGCACCCGGGCTACAGTCCCAGCCTGGATGGATCCGCTTTCGTCGTCAGTTGCCTGGGGATCAAAGCACGCCTGCTCTGACCCAACGATTACCATCACGCAAAGAAAAAGGGTGGGCCTTGCGGCCCACCCTTTGTCATGCATCACAGAGCTTCGATGGATCAGAAGCTCTGGCTGTACTTCATGTACATGAAACGACCGATGTCGAAGCCACCGTAGTACGAGAAGCTCGAGTTCGGCTGGCTGTACATCACCGGGCCTTCATGGTTGAACACGTTGTTCACGCCCACAGCGATCGTTGCCTTCCACGGTGCGTTGTAACGAATCTGCACGTCGTGGAAGGTGTTCGAACCACGCTCATGAGTCGGCTGCGCCAAGGTGTACGGCGAGGTGAAGTCCGGCATGTTGCACTCCGGGCCGCCTTCCATGTCATAGCTGCAGGCTTCCTTCATGCTGGAGTAGTAACGCACACCCCAGTTGACGCCGAAGTCGCCGTAGCTCCAATCGACATTCAGGTTCGAACGGACGCGGAAGTTGCCAGCCCAGCCGGTCGACTGCTCGGTCGGGGTGCCCGCTTCGTTGTCACGCTTGTACTCGAGGTAGTCGACGTAAGTCGTCTTCCAGTCGACAACGAAGTTACCGATTGCCAACTCCGGCAGACGGTACTTGACGCCCAGATCGAAACCAGCGGTTTCCTGGTAGCCGCCGTTGATCAGCGTACGGGTCACGTCGATGACCTGACCGTTGGTACGGCCGGAGGTGCCACGGGTGAAGCGATCACATGCCGAATCGATACCCAGCACGTAGCACTGGTTCAGAATCGAGGTGACCGACTCAGCGGCGATCACGTTTTCGATGCGGATCTTCCACCAGTCAAGACTGACATCCAGGCCCTGCACATAGCTCGGGCTGTATACCAGGCCGGCAGTCCAGGTCTTGGAGGTTTCCGGCATCAGCTCCGGGTTGGAGCCGGATTCGAACGGGCTGTACGACTGCGTACCCGGACCGGTCGACAGTGCGCCACCCGAGGTGATCTGACGGAAGTTCGAGGCAAGACCGCCAGCCTGGCAGGCAGCGGCAACCGACGGGTTACGCACGGCAGCACCAAAGGTGCTGTCGCACGGATCGGTGTAGCTGTCGAAGGTCTGCGAAACGCCACCGTACATGTTGGAGATGTTCGGTGCACGGAAGCCCGTGGCATAGGTTGCGCGAACCAGCAGGTCGTCGATCGGCTTCCACTTCAGGCCGAACTTGGAGTTGATCGTGTCACCGAAGGTGCTGTAGTCCGAGTAACGGCCAGCCAGGTCGAGCGAAAGCTCCTTGGCGAACGGCATGTCGGCCAGGATCGGCACGTTCATTTCGAGGTAGAACTCGTCCAGCTCGTACTTGCCCTGGGTCGGGCCGCCGGCCAGACTGGTGCTCAGGCCCGACTGCAGCATCGCATCGGGGCTGTACTTGCCGCTTTCCTCGCGGTGCTCGTAACCAGCAGCAAAGGCCAGGTCGCCAGCCGGCAGCGTGACCACGCTACCCGACAGGTTGGCGCTCAGCACCTTGGTGGTGTTGGTGTAGGTGTCGTGGCTCGGCAGGAACAGGTAGTCCTGCAGTGCCTGGTTGCCGGTCAGGCCACCAATGCCGGTTTCACCGTAGCCCAGCAACGGGTTCCACGGGGTGCAACCTGCAATCACCTTGCTTTCGGTACCGCAGTAAGCAACGCCGTCCTTGATGAACGACGGGCCTACTGCATTGGCAACGTTCGGGGTGAACAGGTCGCCGGTACCGGTCTTCACACCCTTGTTCTGGTTGTAGACGTAGCCCACATCCCAGTCGAAGTAGCGATCGGCAAATTCGAACGCACCTTCCAGGCCTGCGCTGAAGCGGAAGGTTTCCTGCTCAGACTCGGTCTGACGCGGCATTTCCGAGGTACGACGGATGAAGGAAGCTTCTTCGCCCAGCGGATTGAAGGCGCTGTCGGCCGACATCGGGGTCTTGAAACGCTCGGACTGGAACGGATAGCCAGCAATCTGCGAGGTCGCGGTGCGCTTGGTGTACAAGGCACTGGCGGTGGCGCGGATGTTTTCGGTCACATCGAAGTTGCCGTTGGCAAAAATCGAGCGACGCTCCAGCTTGTTCTGCAGCCACATCTCGGCACTGGGATTGCCGTAGTCGGCCATGCCGAACTCATGGTAATCCGACAGATCGGTGCCTGCCGCGCCCGGATTCTTCACGTACCAGTTGTCATCCTTGTCAATCAGGATGCCCTTGTTGGTAGCCGCGGACCAGCCGTTGGCGTCATCTTCGGTCGGGACCGGATGCCACTGGCCATTGCCGGAACGGCTGAAGCGGCGATCCTTGGCGGCCACCGGCTTCTCCGAGCTGTACTCGGCACCGAAGGTCACCGAACCGCGCTCACCGGTCTGGCCGTAAACGAAGTTATAGGTTTCCTTGTCACCGTCGCCCTGGCCGTACTGGCCGCGGTAGACGCTGGCTTCCAGACCATCGAAGTTCTTGCGGGTGATGATGTTGATCACGCCGGCGATGGCATCGGAACCGTAGATGGCCGAGGCGCCGTCGGTCAGCACTTCAATACGCTCGACAACCGAGGTCGGGATTGAAGCCAGATCGGTGTAACCACCGGTGCTGGAACCCATGCGCTTGCCGTCGAGCAGCACCAGGGTGCGCTCCGGGCCGAGGTTGCGCAGGTCAACGTACTGACCACCGACTTCTTCGCCCGAGGTCAGTGCATCGGCACGGCTGATGGCCGGCGAACCGGTCGCTGCCAGGTTCTGCACGATGTCAGCAACGCTGGTGAAGCCCTGCTTCTCGATATCAGCGCGCTGCAGCGCGATCACCGGCTGCGCGGTTTCCATGCTGGCCGAACGGATGCGCGAGCCGGTGACTTCCAGGCGATCCAGGGTGGTCGCACCGGCAGCAGCTTCCTGCGCCGAAGCAAAAGAGGGGGTCAAGGCAATAGCAATGCCGGCCGGGAGCAAGCCCAACCGCACTGCAGAATTACGAAGCTTCATCAATCTCTCCAAAGAGCTAAACAAACGACAAAGTTAGCGGTGCGTTAAACACCCCTGAACGTTACGTTCGTACTGCCACCTTGGTTTTGCGTGAGCCGTCCTTAAGCTTTGCCGAATCTGGCTTCAACGCTTCCGGCAGCTCACGGTACTGCGTGGCCGATGCACCAAAACGTGCCCGGAACGCCCGTGCAAAACTGCAGCAGTTGTCAAAACCGCTGGCAGAGGCCACTTCACCGATCATCATGTCGGTATCGCGCAACAGCATCGCTGCACGCTCCAGTCGCAGCCGCGCCGACAAGGACTGTGGACTCTCTTCATACAGGCTCTGGAAGGTCTTGGACAGATACCAGCTGGAGAAGTTGGTCAGCTCGGCCAGCTCGCCGATGCGCACGACGCGGTGGCTGTTGCCTTCCAGATACATGCGCGCACGCTGCATGCGGCCGAATACCTGACGCTTGCGGATACGCGAACGGCCAGGGCAACGCTGCACGGTGCCGGCAAGGTCACGCTGCAGGGAGGCAAGGTGCAGCAACAGCGGGCGTAGCTGGTGGATGGTAGAACCCGGCGCCTGCGCTTCGCGCCACAGGCGCAGCGCCAAACGCGCCTCCGCCAGGCTCATTCGACCACGGCCGGTATAAACACTGCTGTCAGCCAGTGTGCCGAGCATGCGCAAGGCATCGGCATCCAGACTGACACCAATGCACATGCCATCACGACCAGCCTGGATCAGCGGGCGCGATTCTTTCTCGAACGCGATCCACTCGCGCTGGCGCAGGCGGAACTTGCCTTCCTTGGATTCGACCCAGGCAGTGCCACGCAGCTGCAGCCAGACGGTGAATACAGTACCTGAGGTCTGCAGGCTGCCCAGCCGGGCCACACCGACACAGGCTGGCCGCGGACCATCCTCTGCTGGTTTTTCAAACGAAACCGACTGACCACGATCCACCCACGAAACCTGCCGCATGTCGCACACCATCGTTTACTTTTATTGAGCGAACGTTTTGCCAACTTTGGCGATGCGCGTCAGGAAAGTCCGGCGAGAAAGCTGCGAATTCTTCCCGATAATGACTACGAAATATTTCCGAAGCCACTATTCCCTACGGCGACAACCACTTAGCCAAGCCCATCACCCGCTGCGGCGCACGTTGCGGGATGTGCATCATCCCGATATCGACATTACCAGTGGCGGCCAAAGCGATGAAAACCGCCTTTCCATCTGGTGCCAGACTCAGACCATTGCTCGCGCTGAAGCGAGTGGCATCCAAACACTGACTATTCCCATCACCTGCGATGCCAGTAAGCCGGCTGCTGCAATCCCGGCTGATGTCCAGGTATTCCACGGCACCGCTGGCAGCCACGGCCCAAGCTCGGTAACGCCAGCGACTAGGCAATTCAGCGTGCACGGTTTTCACACTGTCCTGGCTCAAGCTCGGTGCCACCTGCCAAAGCCCACCACTGGCCAATCGGGTGAACAGCACCCGTTGCCCAGCGCGGTCGTACCGCACCTGCGACACGCCTTCCAATGATGCCAAACGTTTCCACGGCTGCTGACTGCGGTCAAACAAGGTCAATACCATCCGCTCGTCATCACCACGCTCCACCACCAGCAGCGTATCGGCGGCAGGCCCATACACCGCTTGCAGCGGCTCACGTGCAGGTACCGGCAGCTTCACCCAATTGCCTTCTTCCGGCGCGACTTCATAGATACCAGGTGCGCCACCAGCATCACGCCCGGTCACCAACAGATGCCGCCCATCACCGGACCAGTCCATGGGTTGCCGCGCTTCAGGACGTACCCCTTCGATCATCTGCAGGGACGCAGGTTCATTCAAGCGCGCCCACCACAGCGCAAACGCACCGGAACGATCGGAGGTGAACGCCAACTGCGCGCCATCGGGCGAAACCATTGGCTGGCCATCACGCGCCGAGGACGCAAACAGATGCTGCGGCGTGCCTGGATCAGGCCCCAGCGGAATGCGAAACAAACCGTACTGCGGCTGGCTGCGCATGAACGCCAGGTTGGCACCGCCACGCGACGCCGCGGGACTCTGTGCGTTATCAATGCCCATGTCACGCAGGGCGCGCGTCGCCACATCCAACCGATACAGGCGCGCTTCGCTGTCAATACGGCGACCGAATACCATTTCGTCCGAGCCCAACCAACTCCAACCTCTGATTTCGGCGGCCTCTTCGGTCAAGCGC
Organism: Stenotrophomonas sp. STEN018; assembly: GCF_056760235.1. Lineage (NCBI taxonomy): Bacteria > Pseudomonadati > Pseudomonadota > Gammaproteobacteria > Lysobacterales > Lysobacteraceae > Stenotrophomonas > Stenotrophomonas sp. STEN018. The sequence goes on along the minus strand of NZ_JBRREK010000008.1, from coordinate 66,248 downwards.
TGCGCATTGCTGCCATCGGCATCCATCACCCACATATCCCCCACCTGGGGATTGCGCACGAAACCGATCTTTTTCCCGTCCGCCGAGTAGCGCGGCGCATAGTCGAAATCGTCGGCACCCATCTCGTACTGCAACGATGACCAGCGTCCTGATGCCAGGTCCAGACTGCGGATGCCGCGGCTCGCATAACGGCCAGTCATGGAACCAAACAACAGACTCGCACCGTCCGCAGCCCAGTCAAAGCTGAGCATGTCGGCACCATCGCAACGGGTAGCCCGGCGCAGGCCGGTACCAGTCGCCGACACTACCAACACCTCGCAGTCGCCCTGCGGCAAGAAGCGCGCAAAGGCGATATTGCGGCCATTTGGCGACCACACCGGGAAGCGGTCCGAGGCCCCGACCGGCGTCGCAAGCAATGGTGTGGCGGTCGCGTTGCTTACACTCTGTATCCACAAGCTGGAGCTGTTGTCCTTCTCGCGCGCGAACACAACCAACGCACCATCGGGTGAGAGTGAAGGATTGACCTCAACGTCTTCGGTAGCGGTAACCAACCGATAGGGGCGCGCAGGACTGCCCACCACCCGGTTTCCCTCGGCAACCGTTGCATCCACCTGCGAAGGCGCATCACGCCCCCACAACAACCATGCCATCACCAGCGTGCTGAGCAACAAGGCAATGCCGATTACCAACAGGCCATAACGACGCACCTTGCGACGTTTGTAGCGCCTTGCTTCGCGCGCGCCTGCAGGCAATGAATCAGCGACTGGCGTATCCGCGCGCTCGAGCACATCAACAGCCGCGACATCCGGGCTCGGCTCCCAAACCACCGCGGCAATTAGTCGATATCCGGTTTTAGCGATGGTCTCTATATAAGATGCACCCTCACCGGCGTCGCTTGCGGCAAATGCCTTGCGCAGCTGGGTCACGGCCTGGGTCAGCACGTCATTGGTCGGCATGGTGTCCGGCCAGACCTCGGCAAACAGCTCATCGCGCGTCACCACCTGCCCTTGCCTGCGCGCAAGCACCAACAAGACCCCCACCGATTTTGGTGTGAGCCGCTGGATCCTGCGTGTCCCTGGCAGGTGCACCTCACGAGAGGAAAGCACCACCAGACACTCACCGACGCGCAGTCGGTCAGAGCTAGGTTTTTCGGTGGGGTTCATTGCCATCGCGGTCTTTCAAAGTCGCTGGCGGACACCAATCCTGTGTCCAGCTTTCCGGGTCCAATCCCTTGCAAGCCGCCAAATTCCGCAAAAGGCATCAACGCACAGAGCAAATGTTTTATCTGGAACAGATATTACTCTAACGGAGTTCCCCACGTGCCAAACGTGGACGACATCAGGCTCTCTCTCGCCGACGAAATTACATAATCAGCTACATGATTCGCGCCTTCTGGCGCGATTTTTTTATCTAGCGTTCAGTTTTCTCTGCCTTGTAGATGGTCAGGCCAACCAGCCTCGAAACCACCAACGCAACGTACATAACGCCTGCAAACTGCTCCAGCATCACCAACGCACGTGCCTGCGGATGCACAGGAACCACGTCACTCAGGCCCACCCCTGACAACAAGCTGAAGCTGAGATAAAGCAACTCGACCCAGCTCCTGAAATCACCTTCGCTGGTGGCCACAAAACTGCCTGGGTAGACGTGTTGGCACACTGAATAGGCAAATGCGAATGCCCACGCCAGCAAGGTAAAGGTAGCGCCGGCGGCAAACAGCTCATCGCGGGTGACCTTGTGGTCCTGCAGCATGTAGGCAATCAGGCTGCACGAGGTATAGAAATACAGCAGGCTCTCAAATGCCTGCGCTACAGCGATCAGCGAATGGCTCCCCAGCAAAGCGCCGGCGAGCGAAAACACCACCGCCGGGATTGCCAGCGTCAACGCCAGCCATAGCAGCAGCGGACTGCGCCGCACCACCCATACCGCTAAACCCAACACAACCATGCCGAATACGCCGAACAACGCGCGTCCGGCCGGCATATGCTCCATCGCCGGGTAAAGCAGTACACCTAGCAGCTGCACCGCCAGCAACCACGCCGACGGGTGCCTGCGCGCCATCACGATCCATTTCAAGCGCGACTGCATACGCATCCTTTCAATGCCGGTGCCGGTCGGTGCAGTTGAGCCATGACCAGCAGATCTGGACCTCAAGGAATCGGATTAGCCGCCATCCCGGCGCGATACGGGTAGGTGGCGAAGATCGCCGCCACCGCCGCATCGATCCGCTCGCCACGCTGTTCCGGCTTCAGCCGCCCCACCGTACCGACCGCAATGCCCTCCCAAACCAATTGCTTCTTCCGCACATCCACCACGTCCACGTTCAAGGTGCCCTCGGTGTACTGGCGCACATCAGTGCGATCGCGCCAGTACGGCACGGCGACATAGCCGCGGGCGCGATAGCTGTAGTAATAGTCGTAGTCCACTTCCGGCATCGTGGTGACCTGGGTCTTGTCCTGCAGATAGGCGTTGAGGTTCACCCACAGGTCCGGATTGGCTTCATCGAAGCGGTAACCGCGCGACTCCATCTGCGCGCGCACCGCGGCGCGGATGCGGTTGCTGGTGATGGTGGTATAGCCGTGCTGCTCAAGTGCCAGCGGGCTGAAGAACGCAAAGCTGCGGTAGCTGGAAAAATCGGCAGTGGGATCTGCCTGACTGGCGACGCGCGGGGTGCTGGCGCAGGCGCCCAGCAGGAGCAGCGTGGACAAGACGAAAAGCAGAGAAACAAAGCGAAGTTTCATGGCCTACCCCTGGTGTGGACGGCTGCACGCTAACACGTCCGTACCCGTGCTGGCGTCAATCAGCGGCCGGGGCACCCGCGTGGATGCCCGGCCCCGACTCACCGGCTTATTCGACCCGGTAGACCTGCGCGCCCTGCTCGCGGAACTGCGCCGATTTCTCGGCCATCCCGGTCGCCAGCGCCTGCGCCTCATCCAGCCCCTGCTCGGCGGCGTACTCACGCACATCCTGGGTGATCTTCATCGAGCAAAAATGCGGGCCGCACATCGAGCAGAAGTGGGCCAGCTTGTGCGCATCCTTCGGCAGCGTCTCATCATGGAATTCCTTGGCCTTCTCCGGATCCAGACCGAGGTTGAACTGGTCTTCCCAGCGAAACTCGAAACGCGCCTTGCTCAAGGCGTTGTCACGGACCTGCGCCCCCGGGTGGCCCTTGGCCAGATCGGCGGCGTGCGCGGCGATCTTGTAGGCCATGATGCCATCGCGCACATCCTGCCGGTTGGGCAGGCCCAGGTGCTCCTTCGGCGTCACGTAGCAGAGCATCGCGGTGCCATACCAACCAATCATCGCCGCACCGATCGCACTGGTGATGTGGTCATAACCCGGCGCGATATCGGTGGTCAGTGGCCCCAACGTATAGAACGGTGCTTCACCGCACTCCTGCAGCTGCTTGTCCATGTTCTGCTTGATCAGCTGCATCGGCACATGGCCGGGACCTTCGATGATGGTCTGCACATCGTGTTTCCACGCAATCTTGGTCAGCTCGCCGAGCGCTTCCAGCTCACCGAACTGTGCCGCGTCATTGGCATCGGCAATGCAGCCCGGGCGCAGACCGTCACCGAGACTGAAGGAGACGTCATACGCCTTCATGATCTGGCAGATGTCTTCAAAGTGCGTGTAAAGGAAGTTCTCCTTGTGATGCGCCAGGCACCACTTGGCCATGATCGAGCCACCGCGCGAGACGATGCCGGTGACGCGCTTGGCGGTGAGCGGCACATGCCGCAGCAGCACGCCTGCATGGATGGTGAAGTAGTCCACGCCCTGCTCGGCCTGCTCGATCAAGGTGTCGCGGAAGATCTCCCAGGTCAGCGCTTCGGCGCGACCATCCACTTTCTCCAGCGCCTGGTAGATCGGCACGGTGCCAATCGGCACCGGCGAGTTACGCACGATCCATTCGCGCGTCTCATGGATATGCTTGCCAGTGGACAGATCCATCACCGTGTCGCCGCCCCAGCGGATCGCCCATACCAGCTTCTCCACTTCCTCCGCGATACCGGACGACACCGCGCTGTTGCCGATGTTGGCGTTGATCTTGGTGAGGAAGTTGCGGCCGATGATCATCGGCTCGCACTCCGGGTGGTTGATGTTGTTCGGCAACACCGCGCGGCCGCGCGCAATTTCATCGCGTACGAACTCCGGCGTGATGATCTGTTGGATGTTGGCACCAAAGCTCTGCCCCGGATGCTGCGCAAGCAGACTGGCATCACGCACCGCGTCCAGTCGCTGGTTCTCGCGGATGGCGACGTATTCCATCTCAGGGGTAACGATGCCACGGCGTGCATAGTGCATCTGGGTGACATTGGCAGTGCCGATGGCACGCCGGGGCAGTGTGCGGCCGGGGAAACGTACGGCATCGAGTTTGGCATCGTGCTGACGGCCACGGCCGAATTCGGAACTGAGCCCAGCCAACTGCTCGGTATCGCCGCGCTCCTCGATCCAGGCTGTGCGCACCGCTGCCAGCCCCGCTGCCAGATCAATATTGGCCTGCGGATCGGTGTAAGGACCAGAGGTGTCGTACACGGTGACCGGATGATTTTCCTCGCCACCAAACAAGGTTGGCGTGCGGGTCAACGCAATCTCACGCATCGGCACCTGCAGGTCCGGGCGCGAGCCTGCGACGAATATCTTGCGCGAACCGGGAATCGGCCGGGTCACCGACTCTGAGAGTTGCTGGGCCTGTTGCTGCAGGCTGGGCTGTGCGTTCATTGGCATTCGTCCTGTCTATCCACACGCGAAGTGCGAAGGCCACGCGAGGGATTCGCATGACGGAACGAAGCGAAGGCGTACGCCAACCAGCCCTGGCCCATTGCGGGCACATCGACTGGCGGCACACGAAGCTTCCCTACGCCGGTATGAGCCGGATCAGGTTCGAAGGGTATGTCTCAACCGTGGCCCAATGGCCGCGGTACCCCCGCTTCGGGCGTCATTAGACCTGCAATCGACGGGAATGCCAACCCGGCGGGAACGAGGGTTGGCTCGCTGCGGGTACAGCCGTCAAGCACATGACCTCACAGCTCACTAACGTAATCGTGACGTGCCATTCAGTAGCATGCAGCTGCGGCTGATTCCCAATGACTGCCTTGCGGCGCTTGCCGCTCCCCCTTTCCCGGCCCGTTGCCATCGTGCACGCCGGTTGTCCTGCAAGCTCAGGCTCGCTCCCCTCAATCGCTTATTTGATCGGAGAAGCTCCTCCATGGTGTTTCGTGTCTCCATCGCACTGGTCGCGCTGCTGGTGCTGATTGCCGGCCTCGCGCCAGGCCCCTTCAACGACGTGGTGCAGACCACGCTGACGCAAGTTGTGCGTGGCGCCGGCTGGATGTATCTGCTGATCGTGTTCCTGACGCTGTGTTTCCTGCTGTATCTGGCGTTCGGGCGCTTCGGTAGCCTGCGCATCGGCGGCGAAGATGCCGAGCCGGACTTTTCCCGTGCAAGCTGGCTGTCGATGCTGTTCGCCGCCGGCATGGGCATCGGCCTGGTGTTCTGGGGCGCGGCCGAGCCCGTATCGCATTTCGTCACCCCACCGGAAGGCCTGGCGCCGCAAAGCATGGATGCCGCCCGTGCCGCGATGCGCTACTCGTTCTTTCATTGGGGCCTGCACCCGTGGGCGATCTATGCGCTGATAGGGCTGGCAATGGCCTGGTTCCAATACAACCGCAACGGCCGCGGACTGATCAGCGACATGCTGCAACCCGTCATCGGCCGCCATCATCGTGGCTGGGTCGGCAAGCTGGTGAACATTGCCGCCGTGGTCGCCACTGCCATCGGCGTCGCCACCACGCTGGGGTTCGGCACCATCCAGATCGCTGCCGGCATGCAACGGGTGTTCGGCGTGAGCGCAGGCGTGCCACTGCAGATGACCGTCATCGCCATCGCCTTTGTGCTCTACATGATCTCCACCACCAGCGGCGTGGACCGTGGCATCAAGTGGTTGTCCAACTTCAATCTGGCGTTGGCGGCATTGCTGCTGGCCGCAGTGCTGGTGCTCGGCCCCACCGGCTTCATCTTCGATACCTTTACCACCACGCTGGGCTCCTACCTCAACCAGCTGGTGACGATGAGCCTGCGCATGTCGCCGTTCTCCGGCAGTACCTGGGTCGCGGACTGGACCATCTTCTATTGGGCCTGGTGGATCGCCTGGGCGCCGTTCGTGGGCGCGTTCATTGCGCGGGTGTCGCGTGGCCGCAGCGTGCGCGAATTCGTGGTCGGGGTGGTGCTGGCACCAACCCTGCTCGGCTTCCTGTGGTTCTCGGTGTTTGGCGGCACCGCGCTGTGGGCGGAGTTGTTTGGTCAGGCCGATCTGGTCCAGGCGCTGGGCAATGGCTATGAAACGGTACTGTTCACGCTGTTCGACAGCATGCCGGCCTCGTTGCTGCTGTCGGGCCTGGCCTTGGTACTGCTGGTCATCTTCTTCGTCACCTCCGCCGACTCTGCGGTACTGGTGCTGGCCAGCATGTCCACCGACGAAGCCGGCGATCCACCGTTGTCGCGCAAGCTGGTATGGGGTATTGCCATCGCACTGATCGCCGCGGTGCTGCTGCTGGCAGGCGGGCTGGATGCACTGCAGGGCATGATCACCATTGCAGCATTGCCATTCGCGTTGTTGATGGTGCTGGTGATGATTTCGCTGTACCGGGTACTGGACGCCGAGCACAACCGGCAACGTCGGCTCGCACAACGCGCGCGACACATGATGGAGGCGTGGATCGAGCGCGAGCAGGCAGCGCAGGAAGAAGCGCGGGCAGCCACTGAGCGTTCGTCAGGTCTCGACAAGTAGACGGGAGCTCCGGAGGGCTGTGAATTGCCGTGGTGTATGTGACTGGCTTGGCACCCAGCTGCGCAATGTGGCTGAACAATTGGGTGGTAAGGACGGCAGCGAAGAGCTACCCCTCCCCAACCCTCCCCTTCGCTGCGCGAAAAGGAGGGAGCCGTTCTTGGCGATCTTCAAGATGGCGACGGAGCCGCTTCTACCCCCTCCCTTTCGCGCAGCGAAGGGGAGGGTTGGGGAGGGGTGCTTTGGCTTTGGCTTTGGCTTTGGCTTTGGCCCTGCCACAACCACAAGAAGCGAAGATCAGTACCCCGCCGCCTGCCCATCCTTGCGGCTTTCCGAAGCGCCGTAGTAAACGCCGCTCTCCGGGTCACGCATGATTGCCTGATAACCACCATAAGGACCGTCGGCAAACACCACGCGGTGGCCCTTGCGCATCAGGCTGCGCACCGTCTCATAGGCAAAGCCGGTTTCAAGATTGACCTCGCCGCCGTCATTCATCGCCGTGGCTTGCCCGGTCGGCTCGGTGGAGCCTTCATGCTGGATGCGCGGCGCGTCGCCGGCCTCCTGCAGGTTCATGCCGAAATCGACCAGGTTCATCACGATCTGCGCATGGCCCTGCGGCTGCATCGCGCCACCCATCACGCCGAAGCTGGCGAACGGCTTGCCATCCTTGGTGATAAAGGCCGGGATGATGGTCTGGAACGGTCGCTTGCCCGGTGCATAGCCGTTGGGATGGTCCTTCTGCAGTACAAACATCTCGCCACGATCCTGCAGGATGAAGCCCAGCCCCGGCGGCGCCATGCCGCTGCCCATGCCGCGATAGTTGGACTGGATCAATGAAACCATCATGCCGTCGGCATCAGCCACGGTCATGTAGATGGTGTCGCCCTGCTCCAACTGCCTGGGCGTGCCCGGCTGCACTTCCTTCAAGGCCTTGTCCATCGAGATCAGCGCACGGCGCTGTGCGGCGTACTCTTTGGAGATCAACCGCTGTACCGGCGCCGGCGAGAATGCCGGGTCCGCGTAGAAGCGTGCACGATCAGCGAAGGCCAGTTTCTTGGCCTCGACGAACAAATGGATATGTTCTGCCGAGCCAAAAGGAATCTTCGAGAAATCGTAGCCCTCCAGCACATTGAGGATCTGCAGCGCGGCGATGCCCTGGCTGTTCGGCGGCAGCTCCCACACGTCGTAGCCGCGATAATTGCTGCTGACCGGCTCGACCCACTCGCCCTGATGCGCGGCCATGTCCTCGTAGCTCAGATAGCCGCCATTGGCCTTGAAGTAGTCACCAATGCCGCGAGCGATGTCACCTTTGTAGAACGCGTCGCGGCCGCCATCGGCGATCTGCTGCAAAGTGTTTGCAAGATTCGGGTTGCGCCACATCTGCCCCTTGCGCGGCGCGTGCCCATCGATGGTGAATTGCTCCTTGAAGCCCGGATACTGCGACAGCTTTGGCACCGAGCGATCCCAGTAGTAGGCAATGACCTCCGACACTGGATGCCCTGCGCGCGCATAGGCAATTGCCGGGGCCAGATTTTCAGCCATCGGCTTGCGTCCGAAGCGTTCGTGCAGGGCGAACCAGCCATCCACCACGCCAGGCACCGACACCGGCAACGGCCCGGTTGCTGGAATTTCCTTCAAGCCACGCCGCTGCAACTCCGCCAGCGTCAGCGAGCGCGGCGAACGGCCTGAGCCGTTGTAGCCATGGAGCTTTTGCGTCTTAGGGTCCCAGACAATCGCGAACAGGTCGCCGCCAATGCCGTTGCCGGTAGGCTCCATCAATCCCAGCGCAGCGTTGGCAGCGATGGCTGCGTCCATCGCCGAGCCGCCCGCCTTCATCACGTCGAGCGCGATCTGCGTGGCCAGTGGCTGCGACGTGGCCGCCATTGCGTGCGGCGCGATGACTTCCGAGCGGGTGGCAAATTCATGACCGGTGATGCGGTCTGCGGCAAACGCCGTTACCGGCACAGTAGATAGAGCAAGCAACAACGCGGTACGCAGCATGGCGGGCAACCAACAAGGGAATGGCTGGACGATAGCCCAGCCACCGCAACGACGCACGCCTTGCGCATGCGCCTCCTACTGCATTCCCCGTCGCCCAAGCGTTCAAGCAAGCTGAGCTGGACCGCGGGCATCGGACTGTCCTTGTGGGAGCGGCGTCAGCCCCGAAGCAGGGACATCTTCAGATGAAGAGGTTTGAGCAAGCTCAGCTTCGCGGCTCACGCCGCTCCCACAGACAAACAGCAGCACCACCGGCAACCCGGCCCTACATCCGCGCAGACGCCATTCCAAGCAAGCCGGCTGCCTCGTGTCCGCCGCTGGGCGCGCTACTGATCTGTTCCAGCAGGCCGCGCGTCTCCTGGCCTGGATCCAGGCCCAGTTCCTGCCGCAGTACCGATTCGAATCGCTGGTAGACAGTGAGCGCCGCAGCACGCATGCCGGTACCGGCATGGGCGCGCATCACCCGCCGGGTATGTGCCTCATTCCAGGGATCACGCTGACTCAAGGCATTGGCCAGCTGTATAGCGGGCTCCCAACGCGCTGCATCCAGCATTTCATCGCAGCAGCGCGCCGCCGCATCAAGCAGCTGCGCGTCCAGCAACTGTCGGGTGCTCGCCAGCCAGCTCTGGAAGTTGGAATCGGCAATGTCCTCCATTCCATCCAGGAACACCCGCTGCTCGCCCATCAGCTGGACCGACTCCCACGACGTCTGCTGCAGCAGATCGACATCGAACAGTGCCTCGCTGCCGCGCATCAGACCAACCGCAGAGCGCTCGATGCGCAGGATGCCCTGCCCCAAAGCCAGGGTGCAGAAGCGATTGAGGTTGCTCAGCACTTGGCGCAGGTTGGTCAGGGCGCTGGTCTCGCCCAGGTTTGGCCACAACAACGCCGCCAGCGCTGCCCGCGAATGCATGCGGTTGCACTCGATCGCCAGGTAGCCGAGCAGGGTCAAACCCTTCCGATAGATCAGCGGTGCAGGCAACCCACCCCCCTGGCCCATCAGCTGCACCAGACCTGTCGCCGGCTCGCCACTGGGTCCGTCACAGCGGTGCGCGCCTGCACACGTTACGTCCTGTCCTGTTAACTGCATCATGGCTTCCCTCCTCCGGCAGGCCCAGAAAAGAGCCTCTTACTTGCTAAACCGGCAAAAGCGGCGTAATCCAATCACCACCGGGCGATATTTTTCTCCCGCGCCAATCCAAGCTCCCGGATTGGCCCGAATCCGCGCAATCCAGCCTCAGCCGTTGATTGAACATGTAGGTTTCAGCCGCAACCATGCCGCCACGACGGGGTTTACGCACCGAATCCAGAAAATCACACCTGCAAGCGTTGACACGCACCTACCTGCGGTGGTTATCTCGACTGATGCTGCAACGCCACAACACCACCGCCAACTCGTCTTCGACCCCGGCTCACGCCGCGGCGTCGCTGCTTGTACTCGTACTTATTACCGAACCTACAGGGGCGGGACGAGCTGGCGCGTAGCAGAAAATGCCAGATTCGAACAAAGACCCCGCACCGGCCCCGGCGCGGGGTTTTTCGTTTCCAGCTTCTATTTCATCTGAAACCATGTACCCGACCTCAGACACCTCCAACAAACACACCGCCAACGCCGCCTGCCGCAGCGCTGCGACCTGCATGGTGTCTGCCCCGCCCGCCCCGGCCGCTGCGTCCTGACGCAACGGCCGTTTTTATTTCTGCCTGACTCTCTTCATTGCAAGGAAACCAAGCACCATGAGCACCAACGAACTGCCCCAGATCAAAATCGCCGTCGTCGGTTACGGCAGCCAGGGCCGCGCCCATGCCATGAACCTGCGTGAATCCGGCTTCGACGTGGTTGTCGGCCTGCGCGCTGGCGGCCCCACCGAAGTCAAGGCGCAGGCCGATGGCTTCACCGTCAAGAGCCCGGCCGAAGCGGTCAAGGACGCCGACCTGGTCGCCGTGCTGACCCCTGACATGGTGCAGAAGAAGCTGTACAACGAGGTACTGGCCCCGAACATGAAGCAGGGCGCCTGCCTGCTGTTCGCGCACGGCCTGAACGTGCATTTCGGCATGATCGAGCCGCGCGCCGATCTGGACGTGGTGCTGGTCGCACCCAAGGGCCCGGGCGCACTGGTGCGTCGCGAGTATGAAATCGGCCGCGGCGTGCCGTGCATCTACGCGGTCTACCAGGACAAGAGCGGCAAGGCCGAGCAGTTCGCACTGGCCTATGCAGCTGGCTTGGGCGGCGCCCGCGCCAACATCATCAAGACCACTTTCAAGGAAGAGACCGAAACCGATCTGTTCGGCGAGCAGGCCGTGCTGTGCGGTGGTGCTTCCTCGCTGGTCCAGGCCGGCTTTGAAACCCTGGTCGAAGCTGGCTACCAGCCGGAAATCGCCTACTACGAAGTGCTGCACGAACTGAAGCTGATCGTCGACCTGTTCTACGAAGGCGGCATCACCCGCATGCTGGAGTTCATCTCCGAGACCGCGCAGTACGGCGATTTCGTCAGCGGCCCGCGCGTGATCGATGCCTCGGTGAAGGCACGCATGAAGGACGTGCTGACCGACATCCAGAACGGCACCTTCACCAAGAACTGGGAAGCCGAGTACGAAGCCGGTCTGCCGAACTACAAGAAGTTCCAGCAGGCCGACAAGGAACATCCGATCGAAAAGGTTGGCAAGGAACTGCGCGCCAAGATGGTTTGGCTGCAAGGTCAGACTGCGTAATCCGCGGTCGCCCACCCGCAACTGGCAAAGGTCGCTGCATGAACACTTCCACCCCCGGTGCGCCCCGTAACGGCGCACGCTGGCTGACGCAGGCTCTGGAAGCCGAAGGCGTGCAAACGCTGTTCGGCTACCCGGGCGGCACCATCATGCCGTTCTACGACGCATTGGTGGACTCCAGCCTCAAGCACATCCTGGTACGACACGAGCAGGGCGCGGCGCTCGCTGCCAATGGCTATGCCCGCGCAAGCGGCAAGGTAGGCGTATGCGTGGCCACTTCCGGCCCGGGTGCGTCCAACCTGGTCACCGGCATTGCCGACGCCATGCTCGACTCGGTACCGATGGTGTGCCTGACCGGTCAGGTCGCTACCCCGCTGCTGGGTACCGATGCCTTCCAGGAACTGGATGTGTTCGGCATGACCTTGCCGATCGTCAAGCACAGCTGGTTGGTGCGCAGCGTTGATGAGCTGCCGCACGTGGTTGCCGAAGCCTTCCGTGTCGCCCGCGAAGGGCGGCCCGGTCCGGTGCTGATCGACCTGCCCAAGGACGTGCAGTTGGGCGATGCCTCGCATCTGCCCGAGCACGTGCCGGCCTCGGTGGACCCGGTGCCGGCACCTTCGGCCGAACGCCTGGCTGCTGCGGTGGAAATGATTGCCGCTGCCGAAAAACCCGTGATCTACGGCGGTGGCGGCATCGGTCTGGCCGATGCGGTTGGCGAGTTCCGTCACTTCGTCGAAAGCTCCGGCATCCCAACCGTGCTGACCCTGCGCGGTCTGGGTGCGCTGCCGGCCAATCATCCGCAATACCTGGGCATGCTGGGCATGCACGGCACCCGCGCCGCCAACATGGCGGTGCAGGAGTCGGACCTGCTGATCGTGGTCGGTGCCCGCTTCGATGACCGCGCCACCGGCAAGCTGGCCGAGTTCGCCCCGTTCGCCCGCGTCATCCATCTGGATGCCGATGCCTACGAGATCTCAAAGCTGCGCGCGGTCGACATCGCCATTCCCGGCAACGTCAAAACCGGCCTGCAGGCACTGACCAGCATCCGCAGCAGCTGCAACAGCTGGCGTGCACGTTGTGCCGCCAACCGTGAAAAGTTCGCCGCCCGCTATGACGCCCCCGGCCATGACATCTACGCACCAGCGCTGCTGAAGCGGCTGAGCGAAGTGGCACCGCCGGATACCGTCATCGCCTGCGATGTCGGCCAGCACCAGATGTGGGTGGCGCAGCATTGCCGCTTCAATCACCCGCGCAATCACCTGACCTCAGGCGCGCTGGGCACGATGGGCTTCGGCCTGCCGGCAGCGATGGGTGCGCAGTTCGCCTGCCCCGATCGCACGGTGGTGCTGGTCTCCGGTGACGGCAGCTTCATGATGAACGTGCAGGAGCTGGCCACCATCGCCCGCTGTCGCCTGCCGGTGAAGATCGTGCTGCTGGACAACTCCTCGCTGGGCATGGTCCGGCAGTGGCAGGAGCTGTTCTTCGCCGAGCGCTACAGCGAGATCGACCTGTCCGACAACCCGGATTTCGCCGCGCTGGTGCAGGTGTTCGGCATCCCCGCCACCCGCATCACCCAGCGTGCGCAGGTTGAAGATGCACTGGCTGCGATGCTGGATACGCCCGGCCCGGCGTTCCTGCACGTGTCCATCGATGCACGCGCCAACGTGTGGCCACTGGTGCCACCCAACAACGCCAACAGCACCATGCTGGACAGCAACCCAGCCCATGCCAAGGCAGCGCAGGAGAGTTCCAATGCAATACCGGCTTGACCTGGTGCTGAAGCCTGCCGAAGGCGCGCTGGTGCGCGTGATCGGCATGGTCGAACGGCGCGGCTTTGCCCCCAGCAACATCGCCGGCAACCGCAATGCCGACGATGCCGGCCGCTGGCACGTGCAGATGGACATCCATGGCACGCGTCCGCCGGAAACCCTGTGCCACCAGCTGCAGAAGGTCTACGACTGCGAATCCGTGCGGCTGGTACCGGTAGCAGGTGCCAGCGTATGAGCAGCGACGTAAGTGGCGTACCGGTAGTACGCCGCCGCAAACAACGGAGGCGTCTTCTTCGACGCGAACAGCCGACAGCTGGTTCGCTCGTATCCGGTGACGGCCACGTACATGCCTGACCGTGGCCGCGCCGTCGCAGTTGCAACACCCGCTGACGCCTTGAACGTCAGCGTTGCCGACGTATTGGCCGCGCAGGCCCGCCTGCGCCGTTTTCTGCCGCCTACCCCACTGCATTACGCCGAGCGTTTCGGTACCTGGCTCAAGCTCGAAAACCTGCAGCGCACCGGTTCGTACAAGGTGCGTGGCGCCTTGAACGCGATGCTGGCTGCACTGGAGCGCGGCGACGAACGCCCGGTGATCTGCGCCTCGGCCGGCAACCACGCCCAAGGCGTGGCCTGGGCCTCGCACCGACTGGGCGTGCAGGCCATCACGGTGATGCCGCACGGCGCACCGGCTACCAAGATCGCCGGCGTCCAGCATTGGGGCGCCACCGTGCGCCAGCACGGCAACAGCTACGACGAAGCCTTCGCCTTCGCCCGCGAGCTGGCCGAGCAGAACGGCTACCGCTTCCTGTCCGCCTTCGACGACCCCGACGTGATCGCCGGGCAAGGCACGCTGGGCATCGAGTTGGCACCGCATGCACCGGACGTGGTGATCGTTCCGATCGGCGGCGGTGGCCTGGCCTCCGGCGTCGCCCTGGCCTTGAAATCACAGGGTGTGCGCATCATCGGCGCGCAGGTTGAAGGCGTCGACTCGATGGCACGCGCGATCAAGGGCGATGTGCGCGAGATCGACCCGGTGCCGACCCTGGCCGATGGCGTCAAGGTGAAAATCCCGGGCTTCCTCACCCGCCGCCTGTGCGCCAGCCTGCTCGACGATGTGGTCATCGTGCGTGAAGCCGAGCTGCGCGAAACCCTGGTGCGGCTGGCACTGGAAGAACACGTCATCGCCGAAGGTGCCGGCGCCCTGGCGCTGGCCGCTGGCCGACGCGTGTCCGGCAGGCGTAAGTGTGCGGTGGTATCCGGCGGCAACATCGATGCCACGGTATTGTCGACCTTGTTGTCTGAAGTACGCCCCAGTCCACCGCGTAAACCTCGACGGCGTAACGCCGAACGACTTAGAAGCCGTGTCGTTGCATCGACACAGCGCAGCTCCAAATCCGAATCCCCCAAATTTTCCGTTACCGCCGCAGTCGAGGAGACCCTCTGGTGAATACTCCAACCAACAATACCCCGCGAATTACCATCTTCGACACGACCCTGCGCGACGGTGAGCAATCACCCGGCTGCAGCATGACCCCACCACAGAAGCTGGTGATGGCAAGGGCGCTGGCGGAACTGGGCGTGGACGTGATCGAAACCGGTTTCCCCGCAAGTTCGCAGTCCGACCGCGAAGCCATGGCCTTGATCGGCCGCGAGGTACGACAGCCGGTCCTGGCAGTGCTGTCGCGCTGCCTGGCCGGCGATATCGAAACCTCACTCAAGTCATTGGAGGCCGCAGCGCGCCCGCGCCTGCATCTGTTCCTGTCCACCAGTCCGCTGCACCGCGAGCACAAGCTGCGCATCAGCAAGGAACAGGTGCTGGAATCGGTGCACAAGCATGTGAGCATGGCGCGCGGCTATCTGGACGATGTCGAGTTCTCCGCTGAAGACGCCACCCGCACCGAGCTGGACTTCCTGACCGAAGTCACCCAGGTCGCCATCGCCGCCGGTGCGCGCACCATCAACCTGCCCGACACGGTTGGCTTCACCACGCCGGAAGAAATCCGCGCGATGTTCCAGCACGTGATCGGCAATGCCGCCGGTGCCGACAAGGTCATCTTCAGCACCCACTGCCACAACGATCTGGGCCTGGCTGTGGCCAACTCGCTGGCCGCCATCGAAGGCGGCGCGCGGCAGGTGGAAGGCTCGATCAACGGCATCGGCGAGCGCGCCGGTAACTGCGCGCTGGAAGAAATCGCGATGGTGCTGAAGGTGCGCAACGCCTTCTACAACTTCGATACCGGCTTCGATACCCAGCGCATCGTGCCGACCTCACAGCTGCTGCAGCGTCTGGTCGGCATGCCGGTCCAGCGCAACAAGGCCATCGTCGGCGCCAACGCGTTCGCGCATGAGTCCGGCATCCATCAGCACGGCATGCTGCGCAACCGCAACACCTACGAAATCATGCGTCCGGAAGACGTGGGCTGGGAATCCTCGCAGATGGTGCTGGGCCGCCACAGCGGCCGCGCCGCGGTCGAAGCACGCCTGCGTGCGCTGGGCTATTGGCTGGAAGAAGAAGAGCTGAAGCTGATTTTCGAGCAGTTCAAGGCACTGTGCGAACAGCAGCGCGTGGTTACCGACGCCGACCTGCAGACCCTGATGCAGGGTACCTCCAGCAGCGACGGTTACCGTCTGGCCTCGATGACCATCAGCGACGTCGGCAGCCGCGCCAATGCACTGGTCGAGCTGTCCGATCCGGAAGGCAACCGCGTGGCCGAAACCGCGCAGGGCGACGGTCCGGTCGATGCCCTGTTCTCGGCACTGTCGGCAGCCACCGGCGTGCAGCTGACCCTGGACAGCTACCACGTGCATAGCGTCGGCATCGGTGCCGATGCACGCGGCGAAGCCAACCTGAGCGTGCGCCACGAAGGTGAGATCCTCGAAGGTACCGGCACCAGCCGTGACATCATCGAAGCCAGCGCGTTGGCGTGGCTGGATGTCACCAACCGCCTGCTGCGCCAGCGTGAAAGCAGCACCACCGAGGAAGCCGTCAGCGCCTGAGCGCGACGGCAGAACATAGGCAACGGAACGAACCAATGAGCTCCGCACCCAAAACCCTGTACGACAAACTGTGGGACGCGCACGTTGTCGTTCCCGAAACCGACAGCGCGCCGGCCGTGCTGTACGTCGACCTGCACTTGATCCACGAAGTCACCTCGCCGCAGGCCTTCACCGAGCTGCGCGAGCGCGGCATCAAACCGCGCCGCACCGACCGCACCAAGGCGACGATGGATCATTCCACGCCAACCTTGCCGGCCGGCCCGGATGGCAAGCTGCCGTATGCCAGCAAGGCATCCGAAGCGCAGGTCGAGACGCTGGCGAAGAACTGCGCCGAGTACGGCATCGAGCTGTTCGATCTATCTTCGGCCAACCGCGGCATTGTCCACGTCATCGCCCCGGAGCAGGGTTTCACCCAGCCGGGCATGACCATCGTCTGCGGTGACAGCCACACCTCCACCCACGGCGCGTTCGGCTCGCTGGCATTCGGCATCGGCACCAGCGAAGTCGGCCACGTGCTGGCCACGCAGTGCCTGCTGCAGCGCAAAGCCAAGACCATGGCGATCACTGTCGATGGCGCGGTTGCGGCTGGCGTTGGTGCCAAGGACGTGGTGCTGCACATCATCGGCGTGATCGGCGTCAACGGCGGCACCGGCCATGTGCTGGAATTCCGTGGCTCGGCTATCCGCGCGATGGACATGGAACAGCGCATGACCTTGTGCAACATGTCGATCGAAGCTGGCGCCCGTGCCGGCATGGTGGCACCGGACCAGATCACCTTCGACTGGGTCGCCAAGACCCCGCGCGGCCCCAAGGGCGCCGACTTCGACAAGGCCGTTGCGTACTGGTCCTCGTTGAACAGCGACGAAGGCGCGCGCTTCGATGTGGAAGTGCAGATCGATGCCGCCGACATCCGCCCGACCCTGACCTGGGGCACGCACCCGGGCACTGCGATTGCAGTTGATGCGCCGATCCCGGCCGCCAACGATGCCGCCGCGCAGAAGGGCCTGGACTACATGAAGTTCGAGGCCGGCCACAGCTTGATCGGCACGCCGGTGGACGTGGTGTTCGTCGGCTCCTGCACCAATGGGCGACTGAGCGACATGCGCGAAGTCGCGCAGGTACTGCGCGGTCGCCGTGTCGCCGATGGCGTACGCATGCTGGTGGTGCCGGGTTCGGAAATCGTCAAGCGCGATGCCGAGGCCGAAGGCATCCATGAGATCGTGCGTGCCGCCGGTGCCGAATGGCGTGAGCCGGGCTGTTCGATGTGCATCGCCATGAACGGTGATCTGGTCGCACCGGGTCAGCTCGCCGTGAGCACCAGCAACCGCAACTTTGAAGGCCGCCAAGGCCCGGGCTCACGCACCTTGCTGGCCTCGCCGATGAGCGCGGCGTGGGCTGCAGTGAATGGCCGCGTTGCCGATACCCGTGAGCTGTTTGCCAAGGAGGTGGCGTGATGGCCGTAGCTTTTGCCCTTCTCCCTCCGGGAGAAGGTGCCCCGAAGGGGCGGATGAGGGCGACCGCTGCTCATTCCGGCAAACACCCTGCGCAAGCGCACCCTCATCCGGCGCTGCGCGCCACCTTCTCCCGGTGGGAGAAGGGCTACGTACTGGAGCTGTACTGATGGCCGCACTGACCAGCATCGTTTCGCGCAGCGTGGTACTGCGCCAGACCAATATCGACACCGACCAGATCATCCCGGCGCGCTTCCTGTCCACCACCGAGCGTGCTGGCCTGGGCAAGAACGCCTTCAATGACTGGCGCTGGCAGGCCGATGGCTCGCCGAATGCGGAGTTCGCCTTCAATCAGCCGCACAACCAGGGCCGCGCAATCCTGTTGGCGGGGCGAAACTTTGGTTGTGGCTCCTCGCGTGAGCATGCGCCGTGGGCGCTGACCGATCTGGGCCTGCAGGCGATCGTCAGCAGCGAGATCGCCGACATCTTCCGCAACAACTCGCTGAAGAACGGCCTGTTGCCGATCGTGCTGGACGAAGCCGACGTGCAGGCGCTGATGCAGAACCCGGATGACGAACTGACCGTGGATGTCGCAGCGCGTGAGCTGCGTACTTCCAGTGGCAAGACCTATAGCTTCCCGTTGGATGGTTTCTCGCAGACCTGCCTGCTGGAGGGCGTGGATCAGCTGGGTTGGTTGCTGGGCCGGGTGGATGAGATCGAGCGGTATGAGGCTGCTCGCGCGGTGTGACGAAACACCCCTCCCCTTGCCGGCGTAGCCGGCAGGGGAAGGTTGGGAGGGGGTTGGCTTTGGCTTGTTCTGCTCGAAGAGCAACGGCAGAAGCTACCCCTCCCCAACCCTCCCCTGCGCCTTCGGCGCAAGGGAGGGAGTAAATCTGCGTCGCCTCTGCAGGGCAGCGCGCGAAACACCCCTCCCCTTGTCGGCGCAGCCGGCAGGGGGAGGTTGGGAGGGGGTTGGCTTTTGCTTGTAGTGCTCAAACGGCAACGGCAGAAGCTACCCCTCCCCAGCCCTCCCCTGCGCCTTTGGCGCAAGGGAGGGAGCTCCCAACAACTGCAACCGGAACCCTTACATGCAAGCCAACATCGTCGTACTGCCGGGTGACGGCATCGGTCCTGAAATCACCGCCGTTGCCGTCGATGTGCTCAAGGCCATCGCAAACCGTTTCGGCCATAGCTTCAGCTTCAGCGAACACGACATCGGTGGCATCGCCATCGACAATCATGGCGAGCCGCTGCCGGCAGCCACCCTGGACGCCTGCAGCAAGGCCGATGCGGTCCTGCTCGGCGCCGTCGGTGGCCCCAAGTGGTCCGACCCGAATGCCAAGGTGCGCCCGGAGCAAGGCCTGCTGGCGATCCGCAAGGCGCTGGGCCTGTATGCCAACCTGCGCCCGGTACGCACCCACCCAGCCGCACTCAACGCCTCGCCGATCAAGCCCGAACTGCTCAAGGACGTGGACTTCGTGGTGGTGCGCGAGCTGACCGGCGGCATCTACTTCGGCGACAAGAGCCGCGACGCCGACAGCGCCAGCGACCTGTGCCGCTACACCGTGGTCGAGATCGAGCGCGTGCTGCGCAGCGCCTTCCGCCTAGCCCAGCAGCGTCGCGGCAAGCTCACCTCGGTGGACAAGGCCAATGTGCTGGAAACCTCGCGTCTGTGGCGTGACATCGCCGCACGTATCGGCCGCGAAGAATTCCCGGATGTGGAACTGGGACACCAGCTGGTCGATTCCATGGCCATGCACCTGATCGCCAAGCCGCGCGTCTACGACGTGATCGTCACCGAGAACATGTTCGGCGACATCCTCACCGATGAGGCCTCGATGCTGGCCGGCTCGTTGGGCCTGCTGCCTTCCGCCTCGTTGGGCGAACAGGGCAAGGTCGGCATCTACGAGCCGATCCACGGCTCGGCGCCGGATATCGCCGGCAAGGGCATCGCCAATCCTTATGCCACCATCTTGAGCGCAGCCATGCTGCTGCGGCATTCGCTGGGACTGGAGGCCGAAGCTGCGGCCATCGAGCAAGCGGTCAGCACCGCACTCGACGGCGGTCACTTCACCGCCGACCTCGCCGCACAAGGGCAGGCGCTCAACACCCAGCAAGCCGGGCTAGCCGTGCTTGCGCAGTTGAACTGATGTAACCGGACGCGGCCCTTGGCCGCGTCTTTTTTTGCGGGCCGTTCCCGCTGGGTGGATACCACACCGATTCTTCATTGGACCCGCTTCTATTGGACCCGCTCTTCAGGTCCCGCACCAACAAAGGAATGACTTTGAACTACCGCACCCCCGACGACTTCCTGGCCTATGTGGCCAAGCGCGACCCCAACCAATCCGAGTTCCTGCAGGCGGTTAAGGAAGTGGCACACAGCCTGTGGCCGTTCCTGCAGCAGAACCCCAAGTACACGCAATATGGGTTGTTGGAACGTCTGGTCGAGCCGGAGCGGGTCATCCAGTTCCGCGTCGCCTGGGCCGATGACAAAGGCCAGACCCACGTCAATCGCGCCTGGCGCGTGCAGCACAGCTCGGCGATTGGTCCGTTCAAGGGCGGCATGCGTTTCCATCCGTCGGTGAACCTGTCCATCCTCAAGTTTCTCGCCTTCGAACAAACCTTCAAGAACGCCTTGACCACGTTGCCGATGGGCGGCGGCAAGGGCGGCTCGGACTTCGACCCCAAGGGCAAGAGCGATGGTGAAGTGATGCGCTTCTGCCAGGCGCTGATGCTGGAGCTGTATCGCCACCTTGGTCCCGATACCGATGTGCCAGCCGGTGATATCGGTGTTGGCGCACGCGAGGTCGGCTTCATGGCCGGCATGATGAAGAAGCTCAGCAATGACGCCTCCAGCGTGTTCACCGGCAAGGGCCTGGCCTTTGGCGGCAGCTTGATGCGGCCGGAAGCCACCGGCTTCGGCACGGTCTACTTCGTCGAGCAGATGCTCCATCACGCCAAGCGTCAGACCCACGGCGCCAAGGTGCTGGTTTCAGGCTCCGGCAACGTCGCCCAGTACGCAGCGATCAAGGCCAGCGAACTCGGCGCCAAGGTACTGACCTTCTCCGATTCCGGCGGCACCCTGTACGCACGCGATGGTTTCGACGACACCGCCATACAGGAAGTGATGGCGTTGAAGAACGAACGCCGTGGCCGTCTGTCCGAGCTGGGCGACGATGCCCGTTTTGAATTCCTTGCCGACCGTCGCCCCTGGCATATCCCGGCCGACATCGCCCTGCCCTGCGCCACCCAGAACGAGTTGGACGAAACCGACGCACGCACCCTGGTCCACAACGGCGTGCTGTGCGTGGCCGAGGGCGCGAACATGCCGTCGACGCTGGAAGCGGTGGATGTATTCCTGCAGGCCGGCACCCTGTACGCCCCGGGCAAGGCCAGCAATGCCGGCGGCGTGGCGACCTCTGGCTTGGAAATGAGCCAGAACGCGTTGCGCCTGTCCTGGCGCCACGCCGATGTCGATGAGCGCCTGCACGTGATCATGAAAGAGATCCATGCCAACTGCGTGCATCACGGTGTTCGTGCAGATGGCAGCGTCAACTACGTGGACGGCGCCAACATCGCCGGCTTCGTCAAGGTTGCCGACGCAATGTTGGCGCAGGGCCTGTACTGAGCACCCAGCCCAGGCCCGGATAGAAACTGGCGGCACCTGCGGGTGCCGCGCCTTTACGCCAGCACCCGATTACGGCCTTCGCGCTTGGCGCGATAGAGCTGGCGGTCCGCCGCTGCCAACAAGGTGCGTCCGTCAGCCTGGCCGGGGGCCAATGCCGCAACCCCGATGCTGACGGTGACATTGACCTCGGCATCCACTTCTTCGAAGCGCAGCCGCGCCAGGCGGATCCGCAACTCGTGCAATGCCGCCACCGCCTCCTGCAATGGCATGCCGTGCATCACCACCAGGAACTCCTCACCGCCATGCCTTGCTACAAACTGCTCCTTGCCTAGCCGCAATTGCAGCAAGCTGGCGATATCGCGCAAGACCTGATCACCGGCATCGTGGCCATAGCGATCGTTGACCTGCTTGAAGTGATCCACATCCACCAGCGCCACGTTCAAAGCCGTACCATCAGCCGCTGCGCTTTGCAGTGCCTGCTGCAGATAGGCATCGCCGGCACGCCGATTGGGCAGGCCAGTGAGCGGATCGTGCATCGCCTGGTGCTCCAGGCGTTGCAATAGACTTGCGCGCTCGGTGTCGGCCTGTTCCAAGGCGCGGTTTTTCTCGCTCAGCTCCTGCGTACGGGCGGCAATTTCACTGCTCAAACGCTGCTGCCCGCGTCGATAACTGGCTGCACGCCAACCTGCCAACAACAGGATAAGGCCGAATGCGGCAATACCACTCAGCCAGCGCACCCACGGCCGTTGCCATAGCGGCGCGGCGATATCCAGGTTCAACTGTGCTTCGCCACCACGACTGGTGTTTTCCCAATCCAACGGCAACGACATTGCCTGGATGCGCAGCCGATACTTTCCTGGCGGCAGATTGGTATAGATCGCTTCGATGCGACTACCCGCATCCACCCAATCGGCATCAAAACCTTCCAGGCGGTAGCGGTAACGCATCTTGTCCGGCGCACGGAAGCCCAGGCCGGCGTAGGCCACGGCAATGCGATCCACCCCGGCTGGCAGGGAATACGCGCTGCGTAGCGGCTGCGGATCACCATCGATGACCACGCTTTCAATGGCCACCGGAAACTTGCGCAAACGCGTATTGCCATCAACCCGCTGCGGGTCGATCACCGCCAAGCCGCCGGCGGTTGGAAACAACAGTTCTCCTTTGCGCGTGAACCAACCCGCAGGTGTTGAGGCACCATTGCCCTGGCTGCTGGGCATGCCATCGGTATGGTCCAGTACCTGCACGGCAAGATGCGTGCGTGCGCCGGCTGCCACCGCGATCAGGTCAGTGCGGTCGAGCCGGAACACGCCTTGATTGCTGGGCAGCCACAGGTGGCCTGCACCATCATCGATCACCCGGAATATCTTGTCGCGCGGCAGCCCATTGCGATGATCGAACCCGATGATGTCCAGCCCGCGTTTGCGCAGCAAGCCGTGGTCACTGGCAATCCAAAGATCCCCATTGTCATCGCCAAGGAAATCAAAAACATAGCGCCCAGGAAACCCCACATCGGGCGACCAGGCCTGCAGCTTGCCGTCCGGATAAAGGCCCGCCATACCGCCGTTGGTACCGATCCAGAGTACGCCGGCAGCGTCACGGTACAGCGCGTGCACCGCCAATCCCGGCAGACCTTCGTCCAGCCCATAGTGATGCAGCTTGCCCTGCTGGTAATGGAACAGGCCTTCCGAGCTGCCTATCCACAGACCGCCATCACTGTCACTCAACAGACTACGGATCAGTGGCTGTACGGTGCCGGGCAAGGTGATCCGTTGCACGACCCGACCGGTCACATCCAGGCCGAATACGCCCTTGTTGTATGTGCCCGCCCATACTGCGTCGCCACGCACGGCCAGTGCCAGCACCGATGCGTCGCGGCCAGTACCTGGCAACAGGCGTACCGCGCTGATCACATCATCACGCATGCGATTCAGGCCTTCGGAGTGCCCGATCCAGACATCTCCGTTACCGGACTGGATCAGCGCGCGCACATAGTCCGAACCCAATCCATCTTCGGTGGTCAGGCCGCGCGCGGCGCCCTCATCAATGCGAAACAGACCATCGGTACTGCCCGCCCAGACCAGACCTTCGCGGTCGATCAACAATGCCGGACTGACTTGTCCGGGAACACCTATCCGCTCGATCCTGCCTGCGGACAGGCGCACCAAGCGGCCTGCGGACAGGCTTAGCCACAACGCGCCGCTGGCATCGGGGCGCACTGCATCCACCCGCTCACCGGGCAACAGATGCTGGCGTTGACCATTGCCATGCAGCCAATGCACGCCGTCGTCAGCAGCCACCAACCAGCCACCGTTGCCATCATCGGCGAGATCACGCACCACCCAGCCAGCGGTATCTTTCCATGGCGTCAGACGATCTTGCTGCACCCGGTAGACACCTGTTTCGGTGGCCACCAACACCGCCCCGTCCGCCATCTGCCGCAGCGCGGTGATCGGCACCTCGGGCAGGCCCAACGCACCGCCGGCATCGAGCAACTGCCCGGACGGCAGCAAGCGCAGCAGCCTGTCCTTGGCAGCGATCCACAGGTCACCGGACGAATCCCGCAGCAGTGCAGCGACCGACAGATGACGTGCATCGGCACCGCCAAGCGCCTCCCAGCGCCCGCGGTGATAGCGATAGACGCCGTCGGAGATGGTGCCGAACAACACTGCGCCATCGGCTTCGGGCAGGATGCTCAGCACCCCGGACAGCTCCACGCCCGGTGTGTTCTGGCGATCGAATACGGTGAAGCTGCGGCCATTGAAGCGGACCACGCCTTCCCAGGTGCCCAGCCAGATAAAACCGTCACTGCCCTGCGCCACCGACTGCACCAGATTGTGCGGCAGCCCCTGTTCCATGCCCCAACCGGCCACGGTGTGCCGCGAGGCCTGTGCCAGCGGCAGGGTCGCAGCCCAGATAAGTGCTGTTGCGAGCAAGGCGCACAGCCCGGCCGCCAGCCTGTTTCGGCCTGCAGACCATGCAGCTGTGGCGTCAGTAATCCTCTGGCGTCTGTACAAACCCGCCTCCGCAGGTCACGTCGACTCCCCCGTCGACGCGCCAATTTACCATCTCAACCGTGAAAACCATCGTCGTTTCTTACGCCCGGCCCTAAGGCCGAGCGCACCGACAACGGATCAGCGCAGGCTTGCCCTCAATGGTTGGCCTCATCCGGACGCACCCGGAACCAGGCCGCATACAGCGCCGGCAGGAACACCAGGGTCAGCACCGTACCGACGATCAACCCGCCCATGATCGAGATCGCCATCGAGCCGTAGAAGGCGCTGCGCGACAGCGGGATCATCGCCAGCACCGCCGCCAGCGCGGTCAGCACGATCGGCCGGAAGCGCCGCACCGTGGCATCGATGATGGCGTGCCAGCGATCGTGGCCAGCGTCGATGTCCTGCTGGATCTGGTCGATCAGGATCACCGAGTTGCGCATGATCATGCCGGCCAGGGCAATCGTGCCCAGCATCGCCACGAAGCCGAACGGCGCCTGGAACAGCAGCAGGAACCAGGTCGCACCGATGATGCCCAGCGGCGCGGTGATGAATACCATCGCCGCCCTCGAGAAGCTGCGCAGCTGCACCATCAGCAGGGTCGCCACCACCACCAGGAACAGCGGCATGCCGGCCTTGATCGAGTTCTGGCCACGTGCGGCGTCTTCCACGGTGCCGCCGGTTTCCAGCAGATAGCCGCTGGGCAGGGCGTCGCGGATGTCGCTCAAGGTCGGCACGATCTGCTCGACCACACCTACCGGCAGCATGCTGTCGCCGATATCGGCACGCACGGTGACGGTCGGCAGGCGGTCGCGGTGCCAGATGATGCCGTCTTCGAAGGCATATTCCAGCTTGGCTACCTGCGACAACGACACCGATTTACCGCTGGCGGTCGGGATGGCCAGGCTGCCCAGCATGTCCAGACGCGCACGCTCGTCATCCGGACCACGCAGCAACATGCCGATCTGGCGATTGCCTTCGCGGTAGGTGCTGACCGTCATGCCCGACAGCGAACTGGTCAGGAACTGTGCGATCTGCGCACTGCTTACGCCCAGTACGCGGGCACGGTCCTGGTCCACGACCAGGCGCACCACCTTGCTCGGCTCGCTCCAGTTGAGGTTGACGTTGGTGGTATGCGGGTTCTGCCGCACCTTCTCCGCCACCTGCGCGGCAATCGCCTGTACCCGCTCGATATGCTCGCCGGAAATACGGAACTGCACCGGGTAGCCAACCGGCGGACCGTTCTCCAGACGGGTCACGCGCAACTGCACGTCACCGAACTTGGGCACCACCTCTTTCAACAACCAATCACGCAGCTGTTCGCGCGCCTTGGTGTCCTCGGCCAGCACCACGTACTGAGCGAAGTTGGTGGCCGGCAGCTGCTGGTCCAGCGGCAGGTAGAAACGCGGCGAACCATTGCCGACATAGCCGACGAAGTTGGCCACGCCCTTGTGGTCCTTGATCAGCGCCTCGAACTTCTGCGCCTGCGCCTGGGTGGCGGTCAGCGACGCGCCTTCGGCCAGTTCGATATCCACCATCAGCTCGGGCCGGGTCGAATCCGGGAAGAACTGCTGCGGTACGAAGCGGAAGATCACCAGCGAGAACACGAACAGGCCAGCGGTGGCCATGATCACCAGCCAACGGCGGCGCAGGCAGGCATCCAGGAACACCCGGAAGCGCTGGTAGAACGCGCTCTTGTACGGATCGTGATCGTGCGCCAGTTCCTTCGGCTTGATCAGGTTGGCCACGGCCGGGTTGCGATCAGCCCAGCGCAACCGCAGCGCATGCCAGCGCCCGGCGATGCTGCCCGGCT
Organism: Stenotrophomonas sp. STEN018; assembly: GCF_056760235.1. Taxonomy (NCBI): domain Bacteria; kingdom Pseudomonadati; phylum Pseudomonadota; class Gammaproteobacteria; order Lysobacterales; family Lysobacteraceae; genus Stenotrophomonas; species Stenotrophomonas sp. STEN018. The sequence continues at coordinate 40,106 of NZ_JBRREK010000008.1, read as the reverse complement.
TGGGCGGCTGCGGGTTGTGCAGGTCCGGCAGCATCTTGTCGCCGAGGTACGGAATGAACAGCACCGCGGCGATCCACGACACCACCAGCGCGATGGTCACCACCTGGAACAAGGAACGTGTGTACTCACCGGTGCTGGATGCAGCGGTGGCAATCGGCAGGAAGCCGGCGGCGGTGATCAAGGTGCCGGTCAGCATCGGGAAGGCGGTGGATGTCCAGGCAAAGCTGGCCGCACGCAGGCGGTCGTAGCCCTGCTCCATCTTGGTGGCCATCATCTCCACCGCGATGATCGCGTCATCCACGAGTAGACCCAGCGCCAGCACCAAAGCGCCCAGCGAGATCTTGTGCAGGCCGATATCGAATTGATGCATGACGAAGAAGGTCATCGCCAGCACCAGCGGGATCGACACCGCCACTACCAGGCCGGTGCGCCAGCCCAGCGAGAAGAAGCTCACCAGCAGCACGATCACTACTGCCTCGGTCAGCACCTTGACGAACTCGCCTACCGACTCCTTCACCGCATGCGGCTGGTCGGATACCTTGCGCAGCTGCATGCCGGCCGGCAGCGTCTTCTGCAGCTGCTCGAACTCGCTGTCCAGGGTCTTGCCCAGCTTGAGGATGTCGCCACCGCTCTTCATCGCCACGGCAATACCGATGGCGTCCTCGCCCATGAAGCGCATTTTGGCCGAGGCCGGATCGGCGAAGCCACGCTTCACTTCAGCGATATCGCCCAGACGCACGGTGCGATCACCGGCTTGGATCGGGAAGTTGCGGATGTCTTCGACCGAGGTGAACTGACCGCTGACGCGCAGCTGCACGCGATCGGTCGGAGTCTCGAACCAACTGGCCGGGGCCACCGCATTCTGCTGCGCCAGCGCCTGCTGTACCTGCTGCATCGATACGCCCAGCGTGGCCAGCTTGGTGTTGGACAGCTGGATCCACACTTTCTCGTCCTGCAGGCCGAGCAGATCGACCTTGCCCACATCGTCCACGCGCTGCAGCTGCAGCTGGATGCGGTCCGCATAGTCGCGCATCAAGGCATAGTCGAAGCCCTTGCCGGTCAGCGCATAGATATTGCCGAAGGTGTCGCCGAATTCGTCATTGAAGAACGGCCCGATCACTTCGGCTGGCAGCTGCGAATGGATGTCGCCAACCTTCTTGCGCACCTGGTAGAACAGCTCGGGCACATCCTTGGACGGCATCGAGTCGCGCGCCATGAAGATCACCTGTGACTCACCCGGGCGCGAATAGGCCTGGATGAACTCGAACTGCCCGGTGTTCATCAGTGCTTTTTCAATCGGCTCGGTGACCTGCTTGGACACCTGCTCGGCGGTGGCCCCCGGCCACATGGTCTGCACCACCATCGCCTTGAAGGTGAACGGCGGATCTTCGGACTGCCCGAGGTGCTTGTACGACCAGGCACCGATGATCGCCATCGCGATCATCATGAACAGCACCAGCGGTCGGTTGCCGAGCGCCCATTCGGAGAGATTGAAGCGTTTCACGCCTCACTCCCCTTTCTTTGCGGATGCGACGGCAGGCGCAAGTACCGGCCTATTACTCCTGTCCACTGCAGTCACCTGCTGGCCTTCGCGCAGCAGATGTCCACCAGCGGCAACCACCCAGTCCTCGGCCTTCAAACCCTGCAGCACCGGCACGCTTTCCGGACCATAGGCACCCAGCGTCACCGTGCGCGCCTGCAACTTGCCATCAGCCGGATTCACCACCCATACACTGCCCTGCTGCGGCTGCTTGCCAGCCTGCACCGCCGCCAGCGGCACGCTCATCACGCCCTGCTTGCCGTGGGCGATGAATACCCGCGCGCTCTGACCCAGCTCGACCGTCTCCAGTGCATCGGCCGCCAGGCTGACCCGCGCGGCATAGGTACGTGCCTGCGGATCGGCAGCGGCGGCGATCTCGCGGATGCTGCCCGCCAAGGGCTTGCCTGGCTGGTTCCACAACTCAACCTGCACCGCCTGGCCGACGCTGAAATCACGGATCACGCTTTCAGGCAGCGCAATAGCGACTTCGCGTGCGCCGTCCGCGGCCATCGTATAGATGGTCTGGCCGGCAGCAACCACCTGCCCGGCCTCGGCCTCGCGGCTGGCGATCATGCCGCCTTCCGGCGCATGCAGCTGGGCGTAGCCGGATTGATTGCGCGCAACATCGAGATTGGCCCGCGCCGCATCGGCCTGACCCTGCGCCGCCTTCAATGCCGCAGTCTGCGCGTCCAGCGCGGATTGGCTGACCAACTGCTGGCTGGCCAGCGCCTGGTAGCGCTTGTGCTCGTCGCGGGCACGCACCAGATCAGCCTCAGCGGCAGCGAACTGTGCCTGCGCAGCACGCGCCTGCAAGTTGTAGTCGGCAACATCGAGTTCGGCCAGCAACTGTCCCTTGCTGACCCGTTGACCGGCATCCACCTCACGCCGCAGCAGCTTGCCACCGACGCGGAAGGACAGTGCGGTTTCCTCACGCGCACGCACCTCGCCGGGATAGGCGCCGATCGCCACCCCGCCATTGCCGGCCGGGTGCTCCACCAACACGGGTACAGCATGTACAGGCGCGGTTTCAGGCTTGCCGCAGGCAGCAAGCAAGGGCAACAGCAGGCAACAGCCAATCCATCGTAGGTGGGTCATAAATAAGGTCGCTGACGCAAGGGGAGAGAAGGGACGGGATTTCACCGCCATTACTAAACGCATCGGTATAGTATAAATATCGAACCAGCTGGTCTAGTATTACCTGATGTCTCCGAAGAAACCCTCCCCAGCGCCCGCAGCAACGGCGCAACGCAGTTCCGGTCCAGGTCGCCCCAAGGACCTGGGCAAGCGCGCGGCCATTCTGGACGCGGCCAAGGAGTTGTTCATCGAGCAGGGTTTCAACGGCGTCAGCATGGACGAGATTGCCGCCCGCGCCAGCGTCTCCAAATTGACGGTCTACAGCCATTTTGGCGACAAGGACACCTTGTTCAGCGAGGCGATCCAGGCCAAGTGCGTGGAAATGATGCCGGACGAGTTGTTTGTCACCGATAACGAGGCGCCGCTGCGCGGCCAGTTGCTGGGCATTGGCCATGCATTTTTCACCCTGATCAGCAGCGATGCGGCCATTGCCACCCAGCGCATGATGATGACCCCGGATACCGACGATCGGGTCCGGCAGATGTTCTGGCAGGCCGGCCCGGCCCGTACCGAGACCGCCTTGGCCGAGTTTCTCGGCGCCCGCGTTGCGCGTGGCCAGCTGGCCATTGACGACCTGGCCTTGGCCTCGCGGCAGTTCTTCTGCCTGATCAAGGGCGAGGTGCATGCGCATATGATGTGTGGCCTGTGCGCCGCCCCGGATCCCCTCAATGCCGACGTGCATATCGCCGCCAGCGTTGATTTCTTCCTCCGGGCCTGCGCCCCGCGCCAGCAAGCTGAATGAACCGGAGGTGCGAATGACTTCCGGCACTGCGTCCAACGCGGCCCTCGCCGCAATGTTGGGCCCGTACTTTGTGTCTGGTAACCGGTAAAATGGCCGGCCCACTGCGCTGGAATGATGAGCTTCCCATGACGATCGATTACTCCCACGTCCGCGAAATGATGGTTGAACAGCAGATCCGGCCCTGGGATGTGCTGGAGGTCCGCGTGCTGGACGTGCTGGCCCGCCTGCCGCGTGAGGCGTTTGTCGCCGAATCGCATCGCGCCCTGGCCTATGCCGATATCGAGCTGCCGTTGGGTCATGGCCAGAAGATGATGAAGCCGGTCATCGAAGGCCGTACCTTGCAGGCGCTGGATCTGCAGCCCAGCGACGAAGTGCTGGAAATCGGCACCGGCAGCGGCTTTTTGAGCGCCTGCATGGGCGAGCTGGCCCGCGAAGTGCTGAGCCTGGAAATCCAGCCGGAGCTGGCCGAGCGTGCCCGCCAGAACCTGGACGCCGCCAAGCTGGGCAGCAATGTCCGCATTGAAGTGGCCGACGGCCTGAATTGGCAGAGCCAGCGTCAGTTCGACGCCATCTGCATCACCGGTGCGGTAGAAACTGTTCCGGTGGAGCTGCTGAAGCTGCTGCGCACCGGCGGCCGCCTGTTTACCATCCGCGGCGTCTCGCCGGTGATGGAAGCGGTGCTGGTCCAGGCCGACGGCAGCGTTGCCTCGCTGTTCGAAACCGATCTTGATTATCTGCAGGGCGCTGCGCCCGCACCCCAATTCCAACTCTAAAACCGTCCAAGGAAGCCGCAATGATCCGCCGATCCCTCACCCTTGCGCTGGCAGTCGCCCTCACTCCGCTGACTTCCCATGCCGCCGACCTGCTGCAGGTCTACGAAATGGCCCGCAACGGTGACACGCAGCTGGCTGCGGCTGAATCCACGCGCCTGTTCGACAAGGAAGGCCAGGTGCAGGCACGTGCGGCGTTGCTGCCGCAGATTGGCGGTCAAGCCTCGCTCGAACGCGACCATTCCAAGGCTGACGGCGTCAGCGGCAGCGCTACCACCAAAACCCGCAGCTACGGCATCACCGGTAGCCAGACGCTGTTCAACTGGTCGCAGTTTGCGAATCTGCGCGCGCAGCGTGATATCAGCAAGGCCGCCGATTTCACCCTGGACTCGGCCAACGATGACCTAGTGGTGCGTACCGCGACCACCTACTTCAATGTATTGGTCGGCATTGAATCGCTGACCGCTGCCGAGACCAACGAAGCCGCTGCCAAGAAGCAGTTCGACTATGCCGACAAGCGCCTGGAAGTGGGCCTGGCACCGATCACCGACGTGCACGAAGCCCGTGCCCAGTACGATCAGGCCCGTGCCAACACCATCCTGACCCGCAACTCGCTGGAGGACGCCTATCAGGCGCTGACCGAGCTTACCGGTCAGCCGGTGCGTGACGTCCGCGGCCTGCCGGTCGACTTCCGTCCGGAAGTGCCGGCCAACCGTGCCAGCGTTGATCAGTTGGTCAGCGATGCAGTGTCACGCAACCCGGCACTGAAGGCGCAGGAACTACAGGTCAGCGCCGCTGAGTCCAGCGTCTCCTCTGCCCGCGGTGGCCACTACCCAACCCTGTCGCTGGGTGGCAACTGGGGCAAGAGCGCAAAATGGGGTGACAGCATCGGCGGCAGCTCGCTCTCCCCCGACACAACCAGCAACAGCATCGGGCTGACCTTGAGCGTGCCGATCTTTGCCGGCGGAGCCACCCAGTCTGGCGTGCGTCAGGCACTGGCCCGTCGCGACATCGCCCAGGATACGTTCGAGCAGCAGAAGCGCGCACTGGATCGCAACACCCGCAATGCTTATCAGGCGTTGGTTGCAGGCATTAGCGAAGTAGAAGCGCGTCGCCTGGCCGTGGTTTCGGCACAGAGCGCGTATGACGCCTCACAGGTAGGCTTGGAAGTCGGTACCCGTACCGTGCTGGACGTGGTGCAGAACCAGAAGACGCTGTTCCAGGCACAGCTGGATTACGCACAGTCGCGTTACAACTTCCTGCTGAGCCGTCTGCAGCTGAGCCAGGCCGTGGGTGATCTGGAAATCGCTGAAGTCCAAGACATCAACCGCCTGTTGACGGCAGATGCCGCGGCCAAGCTGCAACCGAGCAAGGCGCAGTAAAACCGCACGGCGGCGTAACGCAGAAAGGCGGGCCTCGGCCCGCCTTTCTTGTTTCCGGAATACTGCTCGCGAGCACCACCACCCAACCGATGCACCCATCAGTGCAGCAATGCATCGCTTCTTTGTAGGAGCGGCGTAAGCCGCGAAGCAAGCACCGTATCAGCGCGGACGGATGCAGAGGACTCAAGCACCATCAGCTTCGCGGCTTACGCCGCTCCTACAAACAGGCCCCAGCGCTTCACTTACCCAGGCTACGCAGCGAACTCACTAGGCGGCGGCAACTGCGGTGTGATCAATGCAATCGTGTGCTCCAGCGCGCCACGGCCATTGGCGACCAGTGCACGTCCCGCCTGCACCATGCGCTCGCGCTGGGCATCGTCCTGCAATAGCCGCGACACTGCCGCACCCACTTCGGCCGCATCAGCACAGATGCACAAGGCACCGGCCTCATCCATCCGCCGCGATATCTCAGCGAAGTTATGCAGGTGCGGGCCGGTCACTGCCGCCGTACCCATCGCTGCCGGCTCCAGCAGATTATGGCCGCCGATTGCCTGCAGACTGCCACCGACGAATGCCACCTGCGCGCAAGCGTAGAACGCCATCAACTCACCCAGGGTATCGATGACAAATACCTGCGCATCCGCGCCCGGCCACTGCTGCGCCTTGCGCGTGGCCACACGCCAGCCCGGCTCGCGCGCCAAAGCCTCGACCTTGGCAAAGCGCTCGGGGTGACGCGGCGCCCACAGCAGCAAGGCATCCGGATGCTGCTGCAACAAGCGAGCGTGAATCTCGATCACTGCCTGCTCTTCCCCCTCATGGGTGCTGGCAGCAATCCATATCGGCCGCGTCGTCGCCACGTGCTGATGAAATGCCTGCAACACCGCCGTCGGATCCGGCGGATGGATATCGAACTTCAGATTACCCAAGGCCTGCACCTGCTTGGGCAAGGCGCCAAGCTCGATGAAGCGGTCGGCATCGGCCTGAGACTGCGCCGCCACACACGTGACGGTGCGCAGCGCGCGCCCAACCAGTGCCTTCAACGCCCGGTAGCCCTTCAACGAACGCGCCGACAGGCGGGCATTGAGGATGTACACCGGAATGCCACGATCGCGGCAGCCGAACAACATGTTCGGCCACAACTCGGTCTCCAGGATCAGCGCCAGACTGGGCTGGAAGTGGCCCAGAAAGCGACTGACGCTGCCGGGCACGTCATACGGCAGATACACATGATCGACCGCATCGCCCCACAGTGCGCGCACCCGCTGCGAACCGGTGGGGGTGATGGTGGTGATGATCCAACGGATATCCGGCCGCTGCGCACGCAAGGCATTGACCAGCGGCGCGGCCGCATTGACCTCGCCCACCGACACCGCATGCAACCACACCCGCGGCTGACCACCACTTTCCGGATAGGACGCATAACGCTCGTCCCAGCGGCGGAAGTACTCGCGCACGCGAAACCCGCGCCACACCAAGTGGTACACGGTGATGGGCAGTAACAGATAGAGCACGACGGAATAAATGCCGCGCAGCAGAAATTCGACTGGATCCTTACGCATCGGCGAAGGATACGGGAGAACACCGGAACTGCGTGAGACGAAGCCCTGCCGCACTGCCTTCGCTTGGCCTCCTCCCTTGCGCACAGCGCAGGGAAGGATTGAGGCGGGGTGCCTTTGCTTGACCTCCTCCCTTGCGCACAGCGCAGGGGAGGATTGAGGAGGGGTGCCTTTGCTTTTGCTTATTCGCTTTCGCCTCCAAAGCCCCCGCCCCGACCCAGCCTCCGCATCCCCACCCACTCCAGCAAACCTTGCCGTGCTCCAGCCGTCATCCCCGTGGCTTAGAATCGACCCATGTCCGATTCACCCTCCACCGCCACCCGGCCGTCGCTGCTGCTGCCACGTCATTGGCCCACCTTTGCCTGGCTTGGCATCGCCTTCATCGCCGCGCGCCTGCCATGGACGCTGCAACGCGCTCTGGGCCGCGGCATTGGCTGGCTGGCCCTGCACCTGGCCCGCAGCCGCCGCCATGCAGCCGAGGTCAACCTCAAGCTGTGCTTCCCGGAGAAAGACGAGGCCTGGCGGCAACGCCTGCTGCGCGACAGCTTCGACGCACTCGGCGTCGGCGTGTTCGAATTCGCCCGTGCCTGGTGGGGCAAGATCGACGTGATCCGCCCGCAGGTGCAATGGGAAGGACTGGAGCATCTCAAGGCGCTGCAGGCCGAAGGCCGCGGCGTGCTGCTGATATCTGGTCACTTCATGACCCTGGAAATGTGCGGCCGACTGCTCTGCGACCACGTGCAACTGGCCGGCATGTACCGCAAGTACCGCAACCCGGTGATGGAATGGGCGGTAAAAAGCGGCCGGCTCAAATACGCCAGCGCGATGTTTGCCAACGAAGACATCCGCGCCACCGTGCGCCATCTGAAGAAAGGCGGCTTTCTCTGGTATGCACCGGATCAGGACATGCGCGGCAAGGATTCGGTGTTCGTGCCGTTCTTTGGCATGCAGGCCTCCACCATCACCGCCACCCACCAGTTCGCGCGGATGACCGGCTGTGCCGTGGTGCCCTACTTCCACCGGCGCGAAGGCAGCGGCTATGTGCTGAAGATCGCACCGCCCCTACCCGATTTCCCCACCGATGACGCGGTTGCAGACACCGCCCAAGTCAACGCCGCCATCGAAACCATGGTGCGCGAAGCCCCCACCCAATACCTGTGGATCCACCGACGTTTCAAGCGCCAGCCCGAAGGCCGCAGTCACTTCTACGACTGAAGCGGCTGCCGCCTCAGTTGCTGCGTTCGCTTGGCTCGGCCAGCAAGGCACCGGCGTACAACGCCGCCAACAGGACTGTCAGCCCACCCCAGAAGGCGGAATAGAACGCTAGGTGGGTGTTGAGCGGGAACACCGTTACTGCCAAGGCCAGCGCCGCCGGACGCGCGCGATCACGCGCCTGCGGCCCGGAATAGATCCAGGCGCGCAGTGCCATGGCTGCACCGGCAATCCATAACAACAGGCCAAGCACACCCGTCTCGGCGAGGATCTCCAGCACGATCTGGTGGGCGTGCAAGGCCGGGCCTTCGCCCCATGCCGGATTCTGCTCCGGGCTCGGATTGCAGCCCGGATAGGCATCGCGGAAACCACGCGCGCCAACGCCATTGATCGGGTGCTCGCGCACCATGCACAGCGCAGCCGACCAGATCTGACTACGCCCGGACAGTGCCTCGTTGACCCCGCTCGCGCCCCCGTTGAACGCCATCGCGGTACGCGCAAAACGCTCACGCACCTGCGCCGAACCCACCGCCAATGCGCCAATGCCGACAACGCCGGCCAGCATCACCAGCAATAGCCACTTGGCCCCCAGCAGGCGCCAACCGGAAATCAGCAGGACCAGCGCATACGTGATCAGCGAGGCGCGCGAACCGGCGAGCACCAGCACCACGCCGACTGCAGCGGCGCTCAACAACCAGCCCCAACGTCCAAAGCGTGTGCCGACAAAAAACAGCAGGAACGGCGACAGACTGGCCAGCACCTGGCCGAATTTCAGATTGCACGGCCCGAAGATGCCGGGCAGGCGATCGGCCGCGGCAACTTCCTGCAAGGTGCACAGTCCGTGCCCACTGCTCAGCCATTTGAGCTGATCCAGGCTCCAGAACAAGGGGCTGGTTCCAATACCCGCCTGCAGCAAAGCATCGAGCGTCCACAGCCCGGTGACCACCGCCAGCCCGGTAAAGGTGGTGTGGCGTCGCTGGGTGGTAGCCACCGCTATTGCCACCAGCCACATGAAGGGCAGATAGCGCAGTCCACTGGCGACCTTGCCCCAGACTTTGCCCGGGTCCTCTGCGCCTATCGCCGAGCCAAGCTGTGGAAGCCAGTACGCACAGAACAGCACACTGGTCAGTGCCAACGCCGGCACACCCAACAAGCTGCGGATGCCGCTGCCCTTGTTCAGCCGCAGCAGCAACAAGCGCAGCACGGTAAACAACGCACCCAGCACCAGCACCGACTCGGCGATACCCGGCAACGGCAGCAAGGCGACATAGGCGATCACCCAGATCGGCGCCCACCAGCCCGCCTGACGTGGCGTCACAGCCAGAGACGGATCAGCTACCGAGTTCTGCATAGACATCCAGGGTCGCACGCTGCATGGTCTGCAACGTATAGGGAATCCGTCGCGGAAGCGACGGCGGGTTCTGCAGCAGCTGCAGCACGCTTTGCGTCAGCTGCTGCAGGTCACCCCGCGCGACCGCGCCGGAGGGCTGCAGCTGGTTGAGCAGTTCACCCACCCCGCCGTGGTTCCAGCCGACGACCGGATGCCCCACCGATAGCGCCTCCAGCACGGTACGGCCGAATGCTTCCGGCTTGTCCGACAGCTGCAGTACCAGATCGCTGGCGGCATAGGCCTCGGCAATGCGGGTGGTGGGTTCACTCAGCACCACGTGATCGGCCACCCCCAGCGTTCCTGCCAACTGTTCCAGTTCGCGCACATAGGCCTCGCGGCCAGGTTCGCGCGCGCCGGGCATCCATAGCATTGCCAGTTGGCCTTCGCGCTGCAGCGCTGCCAGCAGATGCAAGGCGTGCACATGCCCTTTCAGGCGCGTGCCGCGCCCGGGCAACAGCAACAACGGCACCTGCGCAGCCAGTTGCGGATGCTGCGCGGCCACCGCCAGACGTGGCCGGCGGTCGCTACGCTCCACGCGCGGGAACTGGACCACATCCACACCGCGCGGTATCACCCGCAGTTTGGCCGGATCGGTATGCCGATAATGTTCAAGCAGATAGTCGCGCACGGTCTGCGAGACGCAGATCACCCGCTCGCCGCTGGTCATGATGCCGCTGTAGCGGCCCGGCGAGTTCAGCCCGTGCATGGTGGTCATCCAGTGCGGACGCTGGCTCGCGGGCATGCCGCGCAGCGCATACCAGCCCAACCAGGCCGGCAAGCGCGAACGGGCGTGCACGATGTCGGCGCCGGTTTCGCTGAACAGGCGCCGCAGCGAGGCCACGTGACGCAGGGTCAGCAGCGACTTGCGGCCGATATCCAGGGTCAGGTGCTCGGCACCGCTGTCCAGCAGCGGCTGCAGCAGGCGCCCGCCCGCGGACACGACAATGGCCCGGTGACCGGCAGCCGCCAGTGCCGCAGCAATTTCCAGCGTTGAACGCTCGACGCCGCCGGAATGCAGCGCCGGCAGCAACTGCACCACCGTCAAACGGCGCATCGGTCAGCGATCAGTCGGCCAGTACGAATACCGAACCGCAATACGGGCAGGCAGCCTCGCCATTGGGTTCGTTCTCGATCGGCAGGTAAACCCGCGGGTGCGAGTTCCACAGCGCCATTTCCGGCGTCGGGCAGCTCAGCGGCAGGTCAGCGCGGTGCACGGTGTAACGCTTCTCGGCGTTGGCGGGCGCGGTGGCGGTATGGCTCATGGCGTCGTTCACAAAAAAACCAGGTCCGCGCAATTCTAGCAGCGCCGGGCCGATGCGGCCGCTTCGGCGCAATGCAGGTGGCAAAAAGCCGGCTATAGCCCCGCCAGAACCGGAGCGCTGGCGCCCTGCCCTGCTTGCGGGTTCGGCCAGCGCTGACTGAGCAGCGCTCGCGCCGCTCACCACATCCCCAGCCGCCTGCTGCCAGCTGCCACCCCTGAGCCACGGCGATTGCAGCCAGCAACGGGGCGGCAACCGACCGCCCCGTTGGCCTGGCACTTGAAACCGCCGTTATTTGAAGTCACCAGCAACGAACACACTCAACCGTTCCGGCTTGAGGTGCTTGCGGATGGCAGCGTTGACCTGCTCCACCGTCAGCGCCTGGTAGGCAGCATCGCGCTGTGCTTCAAACGCCATGTCGCGACCATAGTAAAGATGGTCACTCAACAGCCCGGCAATGGCACCATCGGCTGCGCGCGACTGCTCACGCGCCACTTTCTTTTCGGCCAATGCATCACGCAGCTCCTGTTCGGTGATGCCGTCGGCGACCAACCGCGCCAATTCCTCACGCAGCGCGGCCTCCAGCTTGCCCATGTTTTCCGGCGCGGCGATGGCCTGGATGCTCACGCTGCCATTGTCATCGCGGCCTTCACGGCTCTCATCAGCACTCAGCCCGGCACCGACGTTGTAGCTCAGGCCGTCGTTCTGGCGGATGCGCTCGGCCAGACGCGCCTTGAGTGGATCGCCACCGAGAATGCCCACGGCGATGTTCAGCGCAGGAAAGTCCGCATCGGCCAGATTGATCGAGATGTTCTGCCGCGCCAGCAGCACCGCATTGGGCTTGTCCGGAGTGGCGAAGCGTTCGTGCTTTGCGGCGAGATCGCGGTAATGGGTGCTGATCGGCGCATAGGGCTTGGGCGACGCCCAATCGGCGAACAGGGCCTGCAACTCGGCTTTCATTGCCACTGGATCGAAATCACCCACCACCGCGATCTCACCCACAGTGGTGCCGTAGAAAGCCTGGTGATAGGCACGCACGTCTTCCAGCTTGAGCGCCTTCAATCGAGCCAGCGACTCATCGATCGATTGCACGTGCAGCGGGTGCCCGACCGGCCACGGATCGAAATACTGGCTCAGCGCCATCGAAGCCAGCGTTCCGGGTTCCTTGCGCTGGAACTCCAGCCCGGTGACCGCCTGCAGCCGCAACTGCTCGAACGCGGCCTGCGGGAATGCCGGATGACGCAGCACGTCGGCCGCCAGCCGCAGGGCGTCAGCCAAGGTATCGCGCTTGCCATTGAGGCCAATGCTGGCACTTTGCGTGCCGCCACTTACCAGCGCCTGGGTGTTGAGCGCATCAAAGCGGGCCGCGATCTGGCCACGATCCAGGCTCTTGCTGCCCATCATCAGCATCGGCCCGACCCAGCTACCGGCATCGCTGCGACCGGTGATGGATTGCTCGTCAGCAAAGCGGAATGTGGCATTGAACGTCACCGTCTGCCCACGATTACGCTTGGGCAGCAATGAAACCCGTAAGCCATCGCCAATGACGAAACTCTCGGTACGCGCCGCGATGTTCTCCACACTGGGATCGAACGCTTCACCCGCGCTGACCGCCGCACGGCCCTTGTAGCCATCCACCAGCGTCGCAATTGCCGGCGCAGCAGGAATCACTGCGCGATCCGGCGCGGCGGTCGGCACGAAGCGGCCGAGGGTACGGTTCTGCGGCTTCAGATAGGCCGCCGCCACCCTGTTCACATCGGCGGCGGTGACGCCTTCGATCGCATCACGCTGCACGAACAGCAGGCGCCAATCACCGGCGGCCTGGTATTCGGACAACGCCATTGCCATCGCGTTGACGTCGCTGGCACGCTTCTCGATGGCATTGTCGATACGTTGTTTGGCAGCGATCACTTCCGCATCCTTGACCGGCGTTGCGGCGATGGCTTCTGCCTGCTTCAGCAGCTCGGCCTCCGTCTTGTCCGGATCGCCACCCTTGGGCAACGCCGACACCAGCGTGAACAAGCCCGGATCGCGCAGGGTCTCGCTGCTGGCGCCGGCAAATGCCGCAAGCTTGGTTTCCATCAGCGCCTTGTACAGCCGCCCGTTGGGGTTGTCGCCCAACACATTGCCCAGCACGGCCAGCGCCGCGCTATCGGCCTGCGCAAGTGCGGGAACATGGTAGCTTGCGGCAATCAAGGACAGATCACTGCTACGACGCACGGTGACCTCCCGCTCGCCATCCTGAACCGGTTCCACCGTGTGGAAGGTGGGCATGGCCCGCATGGGCTTCTTCAGCGGTGCGAAATGGGCGGCAACCTGCGCAAGCACCCGCTCACTGTCGATGCGGCCAGCGATGATCAACAACGCATTATCCGGCTGATACCAGGTGCGGTAGAAGGCCTGCAGGTTCTCGATCGGCACATTCTCCACGTCAGAGCGCGCGCCGATCGGCATATTGGCGTAGTTGTGCCAATCAAAGGCCACCGAGCGCATGCGCTTCATCAGCACGCCGACCGGGTTGTTGTCACCAGCCTCCATCTCGTTGCGGACAACCGTCATCTCGCTGTCCAGATCGGCCTTGGCCACCTTGGAATTGAGCATGCGGTCAGCTTCCAGCCCCAGCAGCCAGTCCAAGGTGTCGTCATTGGCCGGGAACGAGGCAAAATAATTGGTGCGATCCAGCGAGGTCGTCGCGTTCTTGTTGACCCCGCGCTGCTGCATTTCAGCAGGGATGTCCGGGTGCCTGGGCGTGCCCTTGAACATCAGGTGCTCAAGCAGGTGGGCCATGCCGGTCTCGCCATAGTTCTCGTGCAGCGAGCCCACACCGTAAACCAGATTGACGGTAACCGTCGGCTTGCTGGCATCAGCAAACAGCAATACGCGCAGGCCGTTCTGCAGACGGTACTCGCACACCCCTTCGACACAGGGCCCTGCCTGCACTGTCTTGGGCAACCCTGCCACTGCCTGTTTTGCCTCGACCATTGGCGCCGACGTCAGCGCAAACGCCACAGCCAAAGCACAACATGAAAGCTTCATCATCGGAATCCAGTCCTCGGTAGTTTGCGATCAACACATCCATCCATACACATGACGTTCCCGCTGTCGTACCGGGCACGCCGAGTATCAAGACCCATCATCGCAAATGCCGAAGACACTGTGACATCCGAACGGCCAGTCCAGCATCCGGGCACATCCCTTTGATCGGCCCCGCCACCAGTTGCAGGGATCAGCGCTCAGCGCCCACCCAGCCAGCCCCCGAACGAGTACATCGGCTGCAACAGGCGATCACTCAGCGGCTCGCGCTCACCACTGATCTGTGCATCCAACATCATGCCGGGCTTGAGCGGCTCCAACCGGCCGTGGGCAAGAATGGCTTGATTGGCCAGCTCCACGGTGACCCGATAGAAGGCCTCATTCACTGCCGCCCCTTCCAAGGTAAAGCGGGCAGCTTCACTGTCCACCGCGGTACGACTGATCCGGGCGACGGTGCCGTGCTGCGCCCCGAACTTCTGATGTGGAAATGCCTGATAGCGCAACACCACACGGTCGCCGGGTGCCATCGCACCGATTGCCCGCCCCGGCACCAGCAGCTCGGCCTGCAACCGACCATCGCCGGGCAGGAGACTGAGCAGCGGCTGTCCCAACTGCACCGACTGCCCCGGCTTGACCATCTGCGCGACCACCACGCCATCCACTGGTGCCTTCACCAGCAGCGCGGTATTGGCTTCGTTCTCGACATGATCCAATCGCAGCTGTGCAAGGTGCTCCGCATAGGCGGCATCGTTGGCCTTCTGCCGGCCCGGCAACTCCTGTATGGCCTGCTTCAGCTGCGCTATCAAACGCTGCGTTGCGGCCTGTTGCCGGCGCAGTGATTGCAGCTGTGCGGTGTAATCCAGCACCAAGGCTTCCTGCTGCTCCGCAGCCTCCAAGCCTGCAGCCGATGCCGCATGGAATCCCCTGCGTCGTGTCAGCACATCGCCGGCATTACGCAGCTGCTCGCGGCGCGTCGAGATTTCCAGATCAATCTGCCGCGCCTCAGCGCGTACAGCTTGCATCTGCTCATGCAAGCCGGTCGACTGGGCCAGCAACTGCTCTTTGAACGCGTCGCGCGCAAGAACGAAGCTGTCTTCTTTCTGTTGCAGACCATGTTCCAATGCCAGACTGATCTCGCCAATCTCCGGCATCGCACGCGGCGTCGCCACCAATGCCAGCGAGTCCCCCTCCACGACGCGCTTGCCATCATCTATATCCAGCCAACGCACAACACCGGTCACCGGTGCCAGTACCGTCGCCATACCCTGCACCGGGACCAGCCGCCCGGCCACAGTTGCAGCCTCATTGCCGTTGCGGACGGCAAACGCCAACAGCACGACTGCCGCAGCCAAAAATGTACCCAATACACAGAGGTACAGTTTTGCAGGCCGCTTGAATCCCATCCGTGACCACCCGCGACGATCAACAGCCTGCAGTTTTTCATTCGATTCGGTTTGCGACACGCATGCACCACTGGTTCAACACTTAAGAAAAAAACTCATCACGCCGTCAGAGCTATACCAACGAATATCCATCAAATATTCTTCGTACCGGCGCAGCCTATCGACATCACGCACGACAGGCAGTAGATGCAAGTTACATTGGCAAAACTCGTCAATATCGATGACGAGTTTCGTTCCGACAATCCACGGGCGTAATGAACATTGACAATAAGTCTTTGCCGACTGCGCGAGCTCGCAATGGCTTAGGCTTTTAGTCGGCTCTCATGGTCAACGCTCGAGGAGAAATTTATGCATGACCATCTGGGAATCCGCATCCGCAAAGCGCGGAGAAAGATGAGGATGACGCAGGCGGAGTTGGCAGGCCAACTGAAAGTAAGCCGTAGCGCGGTGGGAAACTGGGAAAGCCCGACTGGCATATCACCCAGCACGATGCGCTTGATCACCATCGCCCTGGTGACCGACGTTTCATTTGAATGGCTGGCGACGGGACGAGGCGAACTGGATGCAATCTCTGCTGCGATACCCAGCGAGAACGCGGAGCTGGTGGACGACCCATCGGAGCGGAGATTGTTGTTGGCTTACCGCTCCTGCCGTGCAGCCACCCGCAAGCTGGTGCTGCAGATAGTGGAGGCGCAGAAGGTTCCGCAGTTCTGATGTTCGGCGGCGACCGAGGATTCAATCGGCGCCGCCTGTCCGCAGTTTTCGCCGCTCCAACGCGTTGGGTGTGGCACTCGCGATGGATGCGGCACTGTCTGTAGGAGCGGCGTCAGCCGCGAAGCTGACATTGCTGAGGTATCAGGCGATTTTTCGATCTGATGGGGTATCTGCTTCGCGGCTGACGCCGCTCCTACAAAGCGCCGGCAGTTCCCGTATTTCACACAAAAGCAAAGCCGGCACAAGGCCGGCTTTTCTCAGACACGTGCAGGTTGGCAATCAACCAGCGCGGTCGGCTTCCATCTGCTTGCGGATCTGCGCATCGACCGCGGCAATCGCGGTCATGTTCAGTACCCGACGCGAGCTGGCACTGCTGGTCAGGATATGCACCGGCTTGGTCATGCCCATCAGGATCGGACCGATCGCCACGCCGTTGGTGAATACGCGCACCAGGTTGTAGGCGATGTTGGCCGCCTCCAGGTTGGGCAGCACGAACAGGTTGGCACGGCCCTTGAGCGTGCTGTTGGGCAGCAGCTTGTCACGCAGTGCTTCATCCCATGCGGTGTCGCCCTGCATTTCGCCATCCACGTTCAAACGCGGGTTGCGCTTGAGCAGCGCCTCACGCACCTGCCGCATCTTCAATGCGTCCTTGGAATCGTGGCTGCCGAAGTTGGAATGCGACAGCAGCGCGATCTTCGGCTCGATGCCGAACAGCTTCATGCGGAACGCCGCCTGCAGCGTGGATTCAACGATCTGCTCGACGCTGGGATCTTCCTGCACATGCGTGTCTACGAAGAAGAACACGCCCTGGTTGTTGATCACGCCGGTCATCGCCGAGGTCGAGCTGACCTTGGCCTCCAACGGGATCACGCTGCGTACATAGCCCAGCTTCTTGTGGAAACGGCCAACCAGGCCCGACAACATCGCGTCGGCCTCACCACGGGCAACCATCACCGCGGCGATCAGGGTCGGACGCGAGCGCATCAGGTTCTTGGCGGCCGCCACGGTGACGCCCTTACGGCCGGTCATCTCGTGGTAGTACTGCCAGTACTCGTTGAAGCGCGGATCGTCGTTGATGTTGGTGATTTCGAAATCGACACCGGCACGCATGCGCAGCGCCAGCCGCTCGATGCGAGCCTCGATCACGTCCGGGCGGCCGATCAGGATCGGGAAGGCCACGCCTTCGTCGATCACGTTCTGCACCGCCTGCAGCACCACTTCTTCTTCGCCCTCGGCGTAGACCACGCGCTGCTTGTCCGAACGCGCACGGTCATAGACCGGCTTCATGAACAAGCTGGTGCGGTAGACGAACTGGGCCAGCTTGTCGCGGTAGGCGGCCATGTCGGCAATCGGGCGGGTAGCAACGCCCGAATCCATTGCGGCCTGGGCCACGGCGGCCGACAGCTCCACCAGCAGGCGGCGATCGAACGGGCGCGGGATCACGTAGTCGCGGCCGAAGCTGGGCACATCACCGCCGTAAGCGGCGCCCAGGTCGGAGGCTTCCTTACGTGCCAGCGCGGCAATCGCGCGCACGCAGGCAACCTTCATTTCTTCGTTGATGGTGGTCGCGCCCACGTCCAGCGCACCACGGAACAGGTACGGGAAGCACAGCGCGTTGTTGACCTGGTTCGGGTAATCCGAACGGCCGGTGCCCATGATCAGGTCCGAACGCACCGAATTGGCGTCTTCCGGCAGGATTTCCGGGTAGGGGTTGGCCAAGGCGAAGATCACCGGGTCACGCGCCATGCTGGCGACCATGTCCTTGGTGAGGATGCCGCCAGCCGACAGGCCCAGGAAGATATCGGCGCCGTCGACGATCTCGGCCAGCGTGCGCTTGTCGGTATCGCGTGCGTAGCGCGCCTTTTCCGGGTCCAGATCGGTACGGCCGGTGTGGATGACGCCGTCGCGGTCGTAGGCCAGGATGTTTTCCGGCTTCAAACCCAGCGAAACCAGCATATTGACGCAGGAAATACCCGCTGCGCCCATGCCGGTAGTGGCCAGTTTGACCTCTTCGATCTTCTTGCCGGTGATGCACATGGCATTGAGCACGGCCGCGCCGACGATGATCGCGGTGCCGTGCTGGTCGTCATGGAACACCGGGATGTTCATCCGCTCGCGCAGCTTGCGCTCGACGATGAAGCACTCCGGTGCCTTGATGTCTTCCAGGTTGATGCCGCCAAAGGTCGGCTCCAGCGAGGCGATGATCTCGACCAGCTTGTCCGGGTCGTTTTCGTTGACCTCGATGTCGAACACATCGATGCCGGCGAACTTCTGGAACAGCACGCCCTTGCCTTCCATCACCGGCTTGCCGGCCAGCGGGCCGATATTGCCCAGGCCCAGCACCGCGGTGCCGTTGGTGATCACGCCGACCAGGTTGCCGCGTGCGGTCATCTCGCTGGCCATGGCCGGGTCGGCCATGATCGCTTCGCAGGCATGTGCCACACCCGGCGAATACGCCAGCGAAAGGTCGCGCTGGGTCAACATGGGCTTGGTAGCCACCACCTTGATCTTGCCTGGCGGCGACATCCGGTGATATTCGAGGGCGGCCTGCTTGAAATCTTCGTTGGACATCGAGTTGTGGGCGCTAATGGGCAAGAAGGACGGGAGATGATAACGCCGTTAAGGCAGTTGGACCTGTCGCTACGCTGTCGCAGTCATGCTGCAACCGCACAATTCAGACCCTTCCACGCCACTGCGCGTGCGTCAGTTTCAGCCCTGAGGATGACAAGCTCGGGACGCCAAAAAAGTCGCGGGGCCGCCTGCTCGGTGGCGGGCCCCGCGCAAAAACGCACACACAGGTAAACCTCAGCCCTTGGCCGGCGGCGACGGTGGCAGTTCCGACGGCTCCGCGCCATCGAGCACCAGCGTCAGGCGCTGCCGGTCCAGCGCGCCCTCCCAACGCGAAACCACCACGGTCGCGACCGCGTTGCCAATGAAATTGGTCAGCGAGCGGCACTCACTCATGAAACGGTCCACCCCCAGAATCAGGGCCATGCCGGCCACCGGAACCTCAGGCACCACCGCCAACGTGGCGGCCAACGTAATGAAGCCCGCACCGGTGACCCCGGCCGCACCCTTGGAACTGAGCATGGCGACCAGCAACAGCGCGATCTGATGGCCCAGGCTCAACTCGGTATTGGTAGCCTGAGCGATGAACAAGGCCGCCAGCGTCATGTAGATGTTGGTGCCATCCAGGTTGAACGAATAGCCGGTTGGCACCACCAGACCCACCACCGACTTGCCGCAGCCAGCCTTTTCCATCTTCTCCATCAAAGACGGCAGTGCCGACTCCGATGAGGAGGTGCCCAGCACCAGCAGCAGCTCTGCCTTGAGATAGCGGGCCAGCTTGAGCACAGAGAACCCGCACAGGCGCGCCACCGCGCCCAGGATCACCACCACGAACAGCAGCGAGGTCAGGTAGAAGGAGCCAACCAACCAGGCCAGATTGACCAGCGAGGCGATACCGTACTTGCCAATGGTGAAGGCGATGGCGCCAAACGCACCGATCGGCGCGGCCCGCATCAGCAGGTGAACCAGCTTGAAGACCGGCGTGGTCAACGCTTCCAGCAGAGCCAGCACCGGCCGCCCTTTTTCGCCAACCGAGGCCAGCGCAATACCGAACAGCACCGCGACGAACAGCACCTGCAGGATGTTGTCGCCAACAAAGGGGCTGACCAGGGTCTTGGGAATGATATCCAGCGCGAAGCCCACCAGGCTCAGCTCGTGCGAGCGCTGCACATAACCCTCCACTGCAGTCTGATCAAGATCGGCTGGATTGATGTTCATGCCGGCACCGGGCTGCACCACATGCGCCACCACCATGCCGACCACCAGAGCCAGGGTGGAAAAGAACATGAAGTAGGCCATCGCCTTGGCAAACACACGGCCAACGCTGCGCAGATGGGTCATGCCGGCAATACCGGTGACAATGGTCAGGAAGATCACCGGCGCAATGATCATCTTCACCAGTTTGATGAAGGCATCACCCAGCGGCTTGAGCTGCTCGGCGAACACCGGCTCGAAGTGGCCCAACAGCACGCCCAGCGTGATCGCTACCAGCACCTGCACATAAAGCTGGCGATAGAGCGGCAGCCGGCGCGCGGCCGGGCTGGCAACGATGGCAGAAGGGACGTGCATGGCGGAGAAACCTCGTTTGTCTACTACGGGAGGTTTTTTACGCGTCAAGCCGCGCGCCGCCGATAACGCATTGGTGTTACTGCAAGCACACAAGCGGGACCGGCCCAACGATTTCGGACTAACCAGGCCAATAACCGGACAAGACCTATGGCTCCCCGCAACTGCCCTGCCGGAACATCGGGGCATGCCGTTCTTCCCAACCCATCGGCGCCGCATGCGCTGGCTGCTGCCACTCACAGCCACCTTTGTCATCGCGGCGATGAGCTTGGTGGCGCTGCGCCATTTCGAGCGCAGCAGCCTTGCCAGCGACGCCGAGCGGGCGGCAACCCAGCTGCATCTGCACGGCGAGGCCCTGCAGGCCCTGATCGAACGCCACCGCGTGCTGCCAGCGGTACTGGCCCTGGACCCGGATGTGCGTACCGCATTGGCCCGGGCCACGATGGACAGCGCCGAGCTGGACCGCCTCAATCGCAAGCTCGAACGCGTCAACGGCGTGGCCGCCACCTCGACCCTGACCCTGCTTGACCGCAACGGCGTAGCGGTGGCGGCCAGCAACTGGCGCATGCCGCGCAGCAATAACGTCGGCAATAGCTACCAGTTCCGCCCATATTTCCGCCAGGCGATGCAACAGGGCAGCGGCACCTTCTATGCCGAGGGCGTGACCACCGCCATGCCCGGCTATTTCCTGTCCGAAGCAGTCCGCGATGAGAGCGGCAATCCGGTAGGTGTGGTGGTGGTCAAGGTCATCCTGCGGCCGCTGGAGCAGACCTGGGCAGACACCAGCGACACGGTTTTCGTCAGCGACAGCAACGGCGTGATCTTCCTCTCCAGCCATCGGCCTTGGCGCTATCTGACCCTGCATGCACTGGACAACGGCGTCCGCGAGGAACTGCTGCGCACCCGCCAATACACCCATCTGCCGCAACAGCAGCTGCAGTATTCGGCAGGCACACGGCTGGGGCCGAATCAGCAACGGGTGAAATTACCCGATGCCGGCGACGTGATCTGGGTCTCGCAGCCGCTGCCACAACAGCAGTGGAACCTGCACCTGCTACGCAGCACCGCCAGCAGCAGCAACAACGCGCGTACCTTTGCCGGCGCGGTAATGGCCAGCCTGATTGCCTTGCTGCTGCTGGGTTATGGGCTATGGCAGCGGCAACGACTGGCACGCTTGCGCGAACGCAGCCGACGCGAGCTGGAACAACTGGTGGAGCTGCACGCACAGGAACTGCGCACCGCCCAGGACGGCGTCGTGCATGCTGCCCATGCAACTGACTATGGCGAGAGCGCCAGCCTGCAACATCTGCCGCAAGGAGTATGCGTGGTCGATGCCAAGCTCAACCTGGTGGCCTGGAACAGGCGCTATATCGAGTTGTTCCGATTCCCGCCCGGGCTCATCCAGGTGGGCCGCCCGATTGCCGATGTCTTCCAATACAACGCACGCCGCGGGCTGCTCGGCCCCGGCCCGGTGGAAGAAGCCATCGAACGCCGGCTCAACCACCTTCGCTCGGCCACCCCGCATATGCACGAGCGCGAGAGCGGCGATGGCAACGTCATCGAGATCCGCGGCAACCCGCTGCCGGACGGCGGCTTCGTCACCAGCTATACCGACATCACCGCCTACCGCAACGCCGCCCGCGACCTGCGCTCGCTGGCCGACACGTTGAGGCTGCGGGTCAGCGAGCGCACCCACGATCTGGCCGGCGCCAAGCGCGATGCCGAGGAAGCCAATCAGGCCAAGACGCGCCTGGTGGCCGCCGCCGTGCACGACCTGCTGCAGCCGCTGAATGCCGCGCGCATGTTTCTATCGGCCCTGCGCAGCCGTCTGACCGATACCGACAGCCGCGATATCGCCAACAACGTCGACAACGCCCTGACCGCGCAGGACGGCATCCTGACCAGCCTGCTCGACATCTCGCGATTGGAATCCGGCGCGCTCGAGAAGCGGGTCCGTGATTTCGCACTGGAGCCGTTGCTGGAGGCACTGAGCATCGAATTTGGCATCCTCGCCAATGCGCGTGGCCTGCTGGTCAGCCACGTTGCCACCACTGCGGTGGTGCGCAGCGATGAAGCACTATTGCGGCGGATCCTGCAGAACCTGCTATCCAATGCAGTGCGCTACACCCGCAGCGGCCGCATCGTCATTGGCTGCCGCCGCGACGGTGAACAGCTGCGCATCGAAGTACACGACACCGGCACCGGCATTCCGGAAGCGCGCCAGCAGGAAATCTTCGAAGAGTTCCGCCGGCTCGACAACGCCGGCAGCGAAGAGGCCGGTGCCGGCCTCGGGCTGGCCATCGTCGACCGCATCGCCCACCTGCTCGATCACCGCATCGGCCTGCGTTCCACGCCCGGGCGCGGCAGCGTGTTCTCGGTCACCTTGCCACGCGGTGATGTCGGCTGCTGCACACTACCGGTGACGCCAGCGGAGGAACCACAAGCAGACTCCCTGCTGGCCGGCTGCCGGGTCTGGTGCATCGACGATGACCCCCGCATCAGCCTGGCCACCCGCCTGCTGCTGGAACGCTGGGGCTGCCAGGTGGAGTTCGCTGGCGGCGTGGAAGCCGCGCAGGCAGCAGCACGTGCCGACAATGTTCCCGATCTGTTGCTGTTGGACGTACGCATGGGCGATATCAGCGGCCCCGACCTGCTGCCCCTGTTGGTGGAAGGCTGGGGCAGTGAGCCCGGGGTGATCCTGTTCACCGCTGAGCAGGACCCGGATCTGCACGAGCTCGCACGCGACCGCAACTGGGGGTTTGTTTCCAAGCAGGCACGGACTGCGGCACTGCGGTCGTTGATGACACATCTGTATCAGCGTGGGAGCTGAGTCAACAACGTGCGCCACTGCGCGGTAGAGCCGAGCCATGCTCGGCTGGGGCATTACCAGCAGACCTTCACCTGTAGCGCCGAGCCATGCTCGGCTGGGGCATTGCCGGTAAAGCCTCTGCCGAGCATGGCTCGGCACTACCCAGCGACCCCAGGCAACTCAGGCTCCCACTCTGCCTCAAGCGTCTTCAACAACACCGCCGCTTGGGTGCGGCTATTGCATTCAAGCTTTTTCAGCACAGCGGTGACATGCACCTTCACCGTGTTCTCGGCCAATCCAAGCACGTGGGCGATCTGCTTGTTGAGCAGGCCATCGGCCATGCACAGCAACACGCGGATCTGTTGCGGGGTCAGCCGTGCCAGCCGCGAGGCCAGCAGCGCGTCATGCTCGGAGCGCACCGCAGCCAATGGCGGGAAACAGGTATCGCCGTCCATCGCCGCAGCCACGGCCGCACCTATCGACTCCACCGGTGCAGATTTGGGAATGAAGCCGACTGCGCCGAATTGCTGTGCGCGGCGGATTACCCGCGGATTGTCATTGGAGGAAATGATGATCACCGGCAACTCGGGCCGTTCGCCACGCAACCACACCAGCGAGGAGAACCCATGTGCGCCCGGCATGGTCAGGTCGAGCAGGACCAGATCCACATCGGCGTGCTCGGCCACGGCCTCGGTCAAGGCCGAAACACTGGCCACTTCCAGCATCTCGCCCACGGCTCCGCCATCGCGCAATGCATGCAGCACGGCGGCGCGGAACAACGGATGGTCGTCGGCGACAAGCACCTTGATAAGGCTCATGCCGGCAGTTTGGCACGGGCGCAGCTCACCCGCCCTAGCCCTAGTCCCAAATCGCTATTGGTGGCCACACGGGCCCTGTCTATCGTCCGCGCTCTCCCTTATTTATGCCGAGGCAACGGATGGCCGTATTCACCCTGCGCGCTTCATTTACCGGGCTGCTGATGCTGGCTGCCGCGCCCGCTGTGCTCGCCAACGACGACTTTACGGCTACTGCCAGTGGCCGCCTGTATTACGAATTCGCCCATTTCGACAACGACAAGCGCGGCCCAGCCGAACGTAGCGGCGACGATCTACGCGCAGCGTGGCTGGGCGTTGCCGGCAAGGTCCACAGCGTTGGCTACAAGCTCGAAGCCGACTTCGCCGGCCATCGCCCGGTCGCCCGCGACGTCTACCTCACCCGCAAAATCGGCAGCGCCTTGCTGACGATTGGCCAGTTCAAGCAGTTCTATACGCTGGACGACCGCAGCAGCGCCAATCACACCCCCACCATCGAGCGCAGCTTCCTGGTGCAGTCAGTGGGTACGACTTACCGGCTAGGGGTCGGCGCACAGGGAAATCACGACGGAATCTTCTGGAGCGGCAGCGCTTTCAGCCTGGAAAGCATCGACGTATGGCAGGCGAAGGGCCACGGAATCGGCGGCCGGGTCGGCCACGCGCCATGGAGCCAACCGGGCCATGTTCTGCACTTTGGCGTGTCCGGCGCCCGTGAGCGCCACAGCCATCCGGGCGCTGATGGTGCCCTGCCGTTACGTGCGCAGGCCCGTACCACCGGCCACTATGGTGACAACGGCCGCCTGCCGCTGGTGGACTTCCGCAGCGGTCGCGCGGTCACGGTCAACCGCTACAGCTTCGAAACCGCCGGCGTATCCGGCCCGTGGTCGTGGCAGGCCGAGTACGGCGGCGCCCGCTACAACGATGGTCAGCAACGTGGCGAAATCCAGGCCGGCTATCTGCAGGGCAGCTGGCTGCTTACCGGCGAAACCCGCCCGTATGACGCCAAGGGTGGCCGGTTTGTCCAGTTGGAGCCGGTGGGTGACTTCGGTGCCTGGGAACTGGTGGCCCGCTATGACCGCATCAACGGCCGCCAATGGCCGGCACAGCACCGCGACGTCACCGCTGAAGCCTGGACGGTCGGCGTGAACTGGTACGCCTCCAAGAACGTCCGGCTGATGCTGGACTGGACCGACAGCCAGCGTCGTGATGAACTGCGCGGGCAGACGCTGGACCACACCGGCGTACTTGCCGGCCGCGCCCAGCTGCACTTCTAGGCCCCCGTTTGGCCCGACCCACTTGGCGCCGGGCATACAAGAAAATAATTTTCACGTATTCTCCACCATTCGCCCCAATAGCCACCCATAATCCGGGGTGACCACGGCAAGAGGTAGGATTCGTGCAGGAAAATTACTTTCATTCCGAAGCAGTTCTAGTCGGCAAGGGTCTCCCCAGCGGCGGCCCGTGGACTCCGGCATCGATTGCGACTGCCGCGCCGTCCATTCTCGAAGAGCAACTCAGCCTGCCCGCCGCCGTGCTCAGCGCCTCGGCGCTGCAGCACAACCTGCAGTGGATGCGTCGGTTTGCGCAGGCCTACGGCTGCCAGCTGGCGCCGCACGGCAAAACCACCATGAGCCCGGCGCTGTTCCGCATGCAGCTTGATGCCGGTGCCTGGGGCATTACCTTGGCCACCGCGCCACAGACCGTTGCCGCCCATGCCGAAGGCGTGCAGCGCGTGCTGCTGGCCAACCAGCTGGTCGGCAAGGGCAACTTCGAGCTGATCGCCTCCCTGCAGCAACGCGATCCCGGCTTCTGGTTCGCCTGTGTAGTCGACTCGGCAGCCAATGTGGCCGCGCTGGGCAGCTACTTCAGCGCGCGCGGGCAGCAGATCAAGGTATTGCTGGAGATTGGCCTGGCCGGCGGCCGTACCGGCGTGCGCGATGACGCACAGGCGCAGGCTGTGCTGGACGAAATTTCGCGCTGGCCGGATGCGGTCGCGCTGGTCGGCGTGGAAGTCTATGAAGGAGTCGCCGGCGACGAGGCTGGTGTACGCGCCATGCTGCAGCGCAGCCTTGCGCAGTGGCAGGCGATCCGCGCCGACGGTGGTTTCCGCCAGTTGCCGGCCATCCTCAGCGGCGCCGGTTCGGCCTGGTTCGACGTGGTGGCCGAAGAATTCTCCGTGCTAGCCAACGACGCGGACGCGCAGATCGTGCTGCGCCCGGGCTGCTATCTCAGCCACGACGTCGGCATCTACCGACAGGCGGCCGAGCGCATCCATGCCAGCAATCCGGTCGCACGCGAAATGGGCAGCAGCCTGCAGCCAGCGCTGCGGCTGTGGGCTTACGTGCAGTCACGCCCAGAGCCCGGCAAAGCGATCATCGCGCTGGGCAAGCGCGATGCCGCCTTCGATGCCGGCTTGCCGGTGCCTGCGCTGCACTATCGGCCCGGCGATGCGGCGCCGGGCGCCGCCGCCGCGCATTGGAAGGTCACTGCGATGATGGATCAGCACGCCTTCCTCGAACTGCAGGCCGACGATGCATTGCAGGTGGGCGACATGCTCTGTTTCGACATTTCCCACCCCTGCCTGACCTTCGACAAATGGCGCCACCTGCTGGTGGTCGATGACGCGCACCGCGTTGTCGGCGCTGTTTCCACGCAGTTCTAACCGCTTCCATCGAGCCTGTACGCATGACCGACGGTAATCTGCTGTTGATCTACGCCGCATTGTCGATCCTTGCACTTATCGTGCTGATCGCCCGCTTCCGACTCAACCCTTTCATCAGTGTCACCCTGGTATCGGTGGGCTTGGCGCTGTTTGCCGGCATGCCGGCGCCGGAGATCCTGCCGGCCTATGAACAAGGCGTCGGCAAGACGCTTGGGCATATCGCGCTGATCGTCGCGCTGGGCACCATGCTCGGCAAGATGATGGCCGAGTCCGGTGGCGCCGAGCGCATCGCGCGCACCTTGATCGCCCGCTTCGGCACCAAGAATGTGCACTGGGCGATGATGCTGATCGCCTTCTGCGTGGGCTTGCCGATCTTCTTCGAAGTCGGCTTCGTGCTGCTGATCCCGATCGTACTCAATGTCGCCCGTCGCACCGGCGTGCCGCTACTGCTGGTCGGCCTGCCGATGGTGGCTGGTCTGTCGGTGGTGCACGGCCTGGTACCGCCACATCCGGCGGCGATGCTGGCGGTGAATGCCTATGGCGCCGATGTCGGCCGCACCGTGTTCTATTCACTGCTGGTCGGTTTGCCGACGGCAGCCCTGGCCGGCCCCGTATTCGCCAAGTTTGTTGCGCCACGGGTCAAGCTGCCCGCGCACAATCCGATGGAAGCGGCGCTGTTGGACGAAGGCCACAGCCGCATTCCCGACGAGCAGCTGCCCAGCTTCGGCATCACCCTGGCAACCTTGTTGCTGCCGGTAGTTCTGATGCTGCTCGGCGGCTGGGCCGACCAGATCGCAACACCCGGCTCGACGCTCAACCATGGCCTGCGCTTCATCGGCCACTCGGTGGTGGCGCTGCTGCTGGCGACCTTGATGAGCTTCATCACCCTGGGCCTGCTGCGTGGCTTCAGCCGTGAGCAGATCCTCAAGTTCACCCAGGAATGCCTGGCACCTACCGCAGCGATCACCTTGCTGGTCGGTGCTGGCGGCGGCCTCAACGGCATCCTCGTGCACACCGGCGTCGCCGCCGAGATCATCGGCCTGTCGCAGCGTTTCGAGCTGTCGCCGCTGCTGATGGGCTGGACCATGGCTGCGCTGATGCGCATCGCCACCGGCTCGGCAACCGTGGCGATGACCACTGCCTCTGGCATCGTCGCGCCGATTGCTGCTGCCATGGGCTACGCCCACCCTGAATTGCTGGTGTTGGCCACCGGCGCCGGCTCGGTGGTGCTGTCACATGTCAATGACGGTGGCTTCTGGCTGGTGAAGGAATACTTCAACATGACTGTCGCCCAGACCTTCAAGACCTGGACGGTGCTCGAAACCCTTATTTCCGTCATCGCCCTGTCCTTGGTGATGGCCCTTTCCATGGTGCTCTGAACATGTCGCAGAATACGTTCGATATCGTCTATGAGCTGCGCCAGCGCCAGCACGAGTTCAGCCCGGTGGAAGCGCGCATTGCCGCAGCCATCCTCGCCGACGTGGATGCCGCCGCGCAGTACGGGGTCAGCGAGTTGGCCGAACGCGCCGAAGTCAGCGCCGCCGCCATCTCGCGCTTCGCCAAGGCACTGGGCTGCGAACACGTGCGCGAACTGCGTGCACGTCTGGCCTCTGCCAGCGCGGTGGGCAAGCGCTTCCTGGAGCAGCAGAATGCGCCGCCGGTGTCCGCCCTGTACGCGCAGATCTGCGATGACATCCAGGAAAGCCTGCGCCACAACATCGCCAACCTGAAAGAAGACGTGGTGCAGGGCCTGGCCGATGCGCTGTGCAAGGCGCGGATGATCCACATCTTCGGCCTGGGCGGTTGCTCCACCGTTTTCGCACAGGAACTGCAGAGCCGCCTGGTACGCTTCGGCCGCCCGGTCTCGGCCTGCAGCGACTCATTGATGATGAAGATCATCGGCGCCACGCTGGGCCCGGAAGATCTGGTGCTGGTGTTGTCGGTCAGCGGCATCACCCCGGAAATCGTCGCCGCCGCCGACATCGCCCGTACCTACGGCGCCCGCATCGGTGCCATCACCCAGGCTGGCACCGCCCTGGCCGAGCGCAGCGACTGGCTGCTGCCGATCCAGATCGAGGAAACGGATTTCGTGTTCAAACCCTCCGCGTCGCGCTACGCGATGATGCTGGCGATCGACGTGCTCGCCACCACCACCGCACTCAGCGATGCCAACGCCAACCACGAGCACCTGCGCCGCATCAAGCTGGCGCTGGACCGCCATCGCGGCGGTGATTCGCGCCTGCCGCTGGGTGACTGATCCATGCATGATTTCTTGATACGCAATGCCCTGATATTCGATGGCAGCGACCAGGCTGGCGTGCAGGGTGATGTGGCCATCAATGCCGGGCGTATCGTCGCGGTCGGCCAACTTGGCGACGCGGCGGCAGCAAATGTGGTTGACGCACAGGGCCTGGCCTTGGCGCCGGGCTTCATCGACGTGCATACCCATGACGACCTTGAAGTGATCCGCAACCCGGACATGCTCAGCAAATTGTCGCAGGGCGTGACCACCGTTGTAGTCGGCAATTGCGGCATCAGCGCCAGCCCGGTGCAGATCCGCGATCAGGTACCGGACCCGATGAACCTGCTGGGCGACGCCGAGGATTTCCGCTACGCGGATTTCACCAGCTACCGCAAGGCGGTGGAACTCGCCGGCCCCGCCGTGAACGTGGCTGCGCTGGTCGGCCACACTGCCCTGCGCCAGAACCATATGGACCGGCTTGACCGCGCCGCCAGCGACGCTGAAATCAGCGCGATGCGGGCACAGCTGCGCGACAGCCTCGCTCAAGGTGCATTGGGGCTGAGCAGCGGCCTGGCCTACGCATCGGCTTTCAGCGCCCCGTCTTCGGAAGTGGATGCGCTGGCCACGGAACTACCGCGCAACGGTCTGTATGCCACGCACCTGCGCGACGAATTCGGCGGCATCCTCGATGCAATGGAAGAAGCCTTCCACGCCGCACGTGCACCGCAGGCCGCGGTGCGCGTCTCGCACCTGAAGTGCGCCGGCATCGACAACTGGGGCCGCAGTGGCGAAGTGCTGGCCAGCCTGCATGCCGCCTCGGCTACCCAGGATGTCGCCTGCGATTGCTACCCGTACGCCGCCAGCGCCTCGACCCTGGACCTGAAACAGGTCACCGATGCCTTCGACATCCTGATCACCTGGTCCGAGCCCGAACCCAGCCAGGGGGGGCGCCTGTTGGCTGCGATCGCTGCCGACTGGAATGTGTCGCTGATGGATGCTGCGATCCGCCTGCAACCGGCCGGCGCGGTCTACCACGGCATGGACGAGGCCGACGTCCGCCAGATCCTCGCCCATCCGTTGACCATGATCGGCTCGGATGGTTTGCCACGCGATCCGCGTCCGCATCCGCGACTATGGGGGACTTTCCCGCGCGTGCTTGGCCATTACGCCCGCGATGAGCAGTTGTTCCCGCTGCATACCGCCGTGCACAAGATGACGGGTCTGCCTGCGTCGCGCTTCGCGATGGGCGCGCGCGGCTTCATCCGTGCCGGCTGGTGCGCCGACCTGGTGCTGTTCGATCCGGCCCGGGTACGCGACACCGCCAGTTTCCACGACCCGATCCGCGCCGCCGAAGGCATCAGCGCGGTCTGGGTCAACGGCTGCCTGAGTTACGACGGCAAGCAGGTCGTTGCCCGCGCTGGCCGTTTTGTCTGCCCCGAGGCTGCCCCGGCAGCCTGAGTTGCAACCGCTGTACCCATATAAAGGAATACCGATGAGTGACATCAAACGCTATGGCGCCGAAGGCGGCGTTGGCCAAGGCAAGCAGCACATGCCGTTCTCGCGCGCAGTCGAAGCCGACGGCTGGCTGTTCGTGTCCGGGCAGGTACCGATGCGCAACGGCGAACTGGTCGCCGGCACGGTGACCGAGCAGTCGCACGTGGTCATCGGCAACGTGTTGGAGATCCTGGCCGAGGCCGGCTACGGCCCCGAGCATGTGGTGCGCTGCGGCGTGTGGCTGGACGACG
This sequence comes from Stenotrophomonas sp. STEN018, assembly GCF_056760235.1. Taxonomy (NCBI): domain Bacteria; kingdom Pseudomonadati; phylum Pseudomonadota; class Gammaproteobacteria; order Lysobacterales; family Lysobacteraceae; genus Stenotrophomonas; species Stenotrophomonas sp. STEN018. The sequence continues at coordinate 9,567 of NZ_JBRREK010000008.1, read as the reverse complement.
CCCGCGACTTCTACGCCTTCAACGGCGTGTTCAAGCATTACTTCGGCGACAACCCGCCGGCCCGCGCCTGCGTGGAAAGCCGCATGGTGGTGGACTGCAAGGTGGAAGTGGATTGCGTGGCCTACAAGCGCCCGCAGCGCGACTGAGCCAAGCAGGAATACCCGGCAGAGCCTTACCGGACACCCCTGACTGTAGTGCCGAGCCATGCTCGGCAGGGGCTTTACCGGGCAGCCCTAACTGTAGTGCCGAGCCATGCTCGGCAGGGGCTTTACCGGGAGAGCCTCTGCCGAGCATGGCTCGGCACTACAGTGCTGCGGCATTACCGGTAAAGCTTCAGCCGAGCATGGCTCGGCACTACAGTGCTGACAAAGCCTTGCCGAGTATGGCTCGGCACTACACCTCTGCATGCACCGATCTGGCCCTTATGCCGGTCCAGTGCCAATAGGCCCGGTTGCTATTGTGCGTAAGGAACGACAAAGTTCGCCCTTTGCTGGTGTAAGGTCCCCACCCCTATGATTCAACTTGACGCCGTACAGACGGTCGCCTTCGCGGGCTTGACCCTGTTCGCCGGCTACGCATTGTGCCGTGCCATCCCGTTTTTCCGCCGCTACAACCTGCCTGAACCGGTGGTTGGCGGCCTGCTGGTGGCATTGGCCGTGTGGTGGGCGCATGGTCAGCAGACCACCCTGTTCACTCTCGACACCACCCTCAAGACTCCACTGATGGTGGCCTTCTTCACCACGCTGGGCATCAATGCCAGCGTGCGGCTGCTGCGGGTCAGCGGCAAGCAGGTGATGTTGTTCCTGCTGATCGGCAGCATCTTTGCGGTGCTGCAGAACCTGATCGGCATCAGTGTGGCCAAGATGTTCGGCCTGAATCCGATGTTCGGCGTGCTGGCCGGCTCGGCAACGCTGACCGGCGGCCCGGCCACTGGCCTGGCCTTTGCCGGGCATTTCGAGCAGGCCGGTCTGGTCGGCGCGGAAAGCCTGGCGGTGACGGCGGCAATGGCCGGCATCATCTGCGGCGGTCTGGTTGGCGGCCCGGTGATCACCGTGCTCATGCAGCGCTTCAAGGTGCCTCATCCCAGCCAGAAAGCCACCGGCGCGCAGCTCGGTGAGGACGAAGCGGTAACCGTGCGCTACCCCAGCGAATCCGCGCGCGAGTTCGATGCACTCAAGAGCATCGTCGTGCTGTTGATGGCGATGTGGCTCGGCGTGTGGGTGGGCAAGGGCTTCGAAGGCATGGGCCTGACCCTGCCGACCTATATCGGCGCGATGCTGGTGGGCGCCATCATCCGCAACGTCGACGATTACACCGGCTGGATCAAGCTGTCGGTGCCAACCACCGATCTGATCGGCAACATCAGCCTGGCCTTGTTCCTGGCCATCGCGCTGATGGATCTCAAGCTGTGGGAATTGGCTGGCATGGGTCTGCCGCTGCTGGTCAACCTGATCATCCAGGTATCGGTGGTTGCGCTGTTCGCGGCACCGATCTACTGGTTGATGGGCCGTGACTACGACGCGGCAGTGATGGCTGGCGGCTTCATCGGCTTCATGCTCGGCACCACCGCCAACGCGATGGCCGTGATGCGGCGGTTGGCACAGCGTTACGGGCCGGCGCCGCGCGCCTTCCTGGTGGCACCATTGGTCGGCGCATTCTTCATCGACTTCATCAATGCGCTGATCATCACCGGCTTCCTCAACTTCTGGCCGCACTAAGCAGTCGGTTCCGTGCGCCATACCCGTGCCTTGTGCGCGGGTTGGCGCGACAATGGGCTCTCACCTGCCCAGTAGCACCGTTCCGCTGATGACATCCAACGCTGCACCCCACGTTTTTTCCAGTCATGACCTCGTCATCATCGGCGCTGGCGTGGTGGGGCTGGCCACCGCGTATGCCGCCGCAAAGCGCGGCTGCTCGGTGCTGTTGCTCGACCGCAACGCCGGCCCGGCATTAGGCACCTCGTTCGCCAATGGCGCACAGCTCAGCTACGCCTATACCGACGCGATGGCCGGCCCGGCGACCTGGGCACAACTGCCGGAAATGGCGTTCGGCCGCAACGGGCCTTTCCGCACACGCTGGTCGGCTGATCCGGATTTCCTGCGCTGGGGGCTGGCTTTCCTGCGTCAGGCCAACACGGCCGGACTGCAGCGCAACACCTTGGCCACACTGGAACTGGCGCTGGAATCGCGCCAGGCCATGCAGGCCTTGCTGCAACAACACCCCATCGATTTCGACCACGAGGTCTCCGGCAAGCTGCACCTGTACCCGTCCGTCGATGGCGTGCAGGGAGCCGCCGCGATGATCGCGCTCAAGCGCGGCTACGGCGTGCAGCAACGCTTGGTCAACGCGGCCGAAGCGACCGCCATCGAACCGGCACTCAGCGACGCACCGTGGTTGGCCGGCGGGGTTTACTCACCCGAGGAGGAAGCCGGCGACCCCTACCGCTTCAGCCAAGGCCTGCTGCAGGTATTGCAGCAGCAGTACGGCGTGCAGGCATTGTTCGGCTTCGATACGGAGTCATTGCGCCGTGCCGATGGTCACTGGCAGTTGCAGGCCGGCGACGGCCGCAAGCTGCAGGCACAACGTGTGGTGGTTTGCGCAGGCATCGACAGCTCGGCGCTACTCAAGTCGCTGCGCTTACGCATGCCGGTGATGGCGATCAAGGGCTATTCCTTCACCGCACCGTTGGGCGCAAATGCACCCAAGGCCAGCATCACCGACACCAAGCGCAAGCTGGTGTTCTGCCGTTTGGGCAAGCGTATCCGCGTTGCCGGCCTGGCCGACCTCAACGACTGGAATCCCGCGCCCGAGCCGGCGCGGCTGGCAACACTGATCGCACAGGCACGCGCCTCGCTGCCTGAGGCAGCCGACTACGAGCACATCGAAAGCAGTTGGGCCGGTCTGCGTCCGGTTACCCCATGGACCTCACCGATCATCAAGAACCTCGGCGATGGTCTGGCCTGCAACATCGGCCACGGCATGCTCGGCTGGACGCTGGCGATGGGTAGTGGCGAACGCGCGGTACAGCAGTTGCTGGGCACGCCCTGAGCCAACTCAGCTTTCGCTGATCTGATCCATGCGGATGCGGTTGGCGAACAGCGAGAACGCCAATGCGCCGGCAAGGCCATTGGCGCGGTTGATCCACTGCGGCAACCAACGCGGCGGTGCCAGCACCCCGGCTTCAAACAACGGCGTCAGCGTCTGTGCGTCTTCCAGCGTCATCTTGCCGGCAAACAGCCAACGACAGGTCTGCAGCTGTTCATCGCGCAGCATCTGCCGGAAGAAGGTGTGCACCGACACCAGCCCGCGCAGGTACACGGTGTCCTTGGTGAAGGCCGCGCCGCCGCTGGTGGGAACCCCACGGAACACGCGCTGTGCGGAGGAAAAACTCTCCTCGGCAGTCTGCCCAGCGCCACGGAAGTAGTTGAAGACCTCGATGAAATCGGCGCCATCGCGCGCCATCGCGATCGCCTCGATACGCAGGCTGATGCGCTTGAGCCGCTGGATGTCGATGCTGCCGGTGATCTGCTCGGCAAACGTAGCAAGGCCCTCCTGGGTCGCGGTGATACGCGGCGAAGACAGCGCCAGACTGGGCAATATCACTTGATCGCGGCCGTTGAGCGCGGTCAGCGAATGCACCAACGCTTCGTGGTGGTAGAGCTGCGCGCGGTCGTAGGCGCTGAAGGTGGCGCGGGTGCGCAGGCGGATGCGGGTTGCGCCGGCCGCAGCCTTGGCAATCAGTTCCGGGTCCAGCTCCACGGTGATCATGCGGCCGGCGAAGAACTCATCCAGGTCGCTCTGCAGCATCAGCTGCAAGGCAGTGGCCGATACCGGCACCTGCTCCTCCGGTGCCAGCAATTCGTGGTCCAGCTCCTGCGCGATCTGGATGAAATGCCGCGCCGCATCGCGTGTGGTCGGGCCATTGCCCGGCATCGGCTGCTCGGGCACACCGAACAACTGGGTGGAATAGTCATCCACCGCGCGCGTGCCCAGGCCTTCCAACAGGCTGGCAGCAAGATCCCAGCTGCGCGCCGAATCCTGGATGTAGCTACCCAGCGGATGGCTCGCGTCCACCGCTTCCATCACTGCGGCCAACTCGCGCCGCGTTTCGCTGAAGTCGAGCTTGGGATAGTCCACCTGCGGCAGCAGCGGGTTGCCGCGCGCCACGCTTTCCAGGAACGGGGCCTGCGTATTGGCCGGCCAGCTCGTCAGGCTCAGCAGACGGATGCCTTTCACCGCCGCCACCATCCGCGCATCCAGCGCGGCGTGATGGTTGATGGCTGGATCGTTGTGGGTATCAACCGTGTCCATGCCTACCTCGTTCAAATCAGGTAATAAAACGCAGCCATCGCGCTTGTTGTAGGAGCGGCGTAAGCCGCGAAGCCACGACCGCATCAGCGTCGCGAACAGCCTACCCCTCCCCAACCCTCCCCTTTGCTGCGCAAAAGGGAGGGAGCCGAAGCAGCGGCGTAAGCCGCGAAGCCACGACCGCATCAGCGACGCGAACAGCCTACCCCTCCCCAACCCTCCCCTTTGCTGCGCAAAAGGGAGGGAGCCGAAGCAGCGGCATAAGCCGCGAAGCCGCGACCGCATCAATGCACGAATAGCTTACCCCTCCCCAACCCTCCCCTTTGCGGCGCAAAAGGGAGGGAGCCGAAGCAGCAAGCGGCTTCAGCGCCGCTTGCCCTTGTTTATCGGCCGCCACTGCGCACCGCGCCCGGTATGTTTGCGTTCGGTGGCCTGCTCGGCCTGACGCTGGGCAAGTTTGGCTGCAGCCAACGCCACTTCTTCGCGCAGCTTGAGGTAACTCTCCAGCCGGCTTTCATCGATGTCACCGCGCTCGATGGCTTCCTGTACCGCACATCCCGGCTCACTGTGATGCGAGCAGTTGCGGAACTTGCATTGCGTGGTCAGCTCTTCGATATCGGCGAAGCCACCTTCGGACAGGGTTTCCTCACCGGTCGGCTTGAGCTCACGCATGCCGGGTGTATCGATCAGGCAGGCGCCGTAGGGCAGCGACATCAGCGCGCGATGGGTGGTGGTATGACGACCGCGCGAATCGTTGCTGCGCACTTCGTTGGTCTTCATCCGGTCCTCGCCCAACAGCGTGTTGGTCAAGGTGGATTTGCCGGCACCGGAGGAACCCACCAGCACCACCGTATTGCCAGGGCCCAGCCAAGGCAGCAGGGCAGAGACGCTTTCCGGGTCCTTGCCGTTGATCGCCAGCAGCGGAATCTGCTGCGCGGCCAGATCTTCCAGCACCGCCAGCGCGTCTTCGCTGTATTCGGTCTGGTCGGCCTTGGTCAGCACCACCACCGGTGACGCACCGCCGCCGCCAACCAGCAGCAGATAGCGCTCGATGCGGCGCGGATTGAAGTCGGCATCCAGGCCGCAGACGATGAATACCGTATCGATATTGGCCGCGATCACCTGCTGGTGATAATGCTCACCGGCGGCACCGCGCTTGATCGAGGTATGCCGCGGCAGCAGCGCAACGATGCGCTTGCCGTCCAGCAGCACCCAGTCACCTACCGCCGCACGCTCATGGCTGGGGAAACGCGGGCGCTGCCATTCCGGCGGCGACTCGGTCTTGAGGCTGTTATCGGGCGCATCGGCGACCACATAGCCGGAACGGTGCTGCTCGATCACCCGCCCTGGGCGGGCCTGCGGGTGGGCGGCAAAGGCCTCCTGCCATTGCGGGTCCTCGGGAGCACCGGGCCAGGGCCAGCCGATATGGCGCAGCGAATCGAAGTCGATGGAATCAGTCATTGGGTGATTCTACCGGGGTGGGGCTTGGCGCCGGGAATGGCGGTTCAGTTGAGCCTGGATCTGGGCTGGGACTGGAAGGCTGGGGCTGGAGCCAAGGCAGATCAAGAACACCCCTCCCCAGCCCTCCCCTGCGCTGCGCGCAAGGGAGGGGGCAAGGCTTGGCTCCCTCCCTTTGCCGCAAGGCAAGGGGAGGGTTGGAGAGGGGCGCCGTTGCCCTTGCTTGAACGCTTGCTTTTACCTGCAACCAATCCCCAATCCAGGCCCCCTGCGGCCGGCCCGCAAACCCCCGCCCCGCAGCGCAACAATTCAGCTACCATGCGAAGTCCATGCCCTTGATGGCCCTGAGAAAATGTCAAGCCCTGTCAAACCGCTAGCCACCCGTGAACGCCTGTCTGAAGTCCGCTACGAAATCCGTGGTGAACTGGCCCGACGAGCGCGGGAGTTGGAGGCCCAGGGCCGCAAGCTCATCAAGCTCAATATCGGTAATCCCGGTGCATTCGGATTCCGCGCGCCTGCACACCTGCAGCACGCCATCGCCGATGACATGGGCCGCACGGATCCCTACACCCATCAGCAGGGTCTGCCGGTAGCGCGTGAAGCCATCGCCGCCGCCTACGCGCGCCGTGGTGCGCCCGATGCCGTGGCTGACCGCGTGTTCCTTGGCAATGGCGTGTCCGAGCTGATCGACCTGTCGCTGCGCGCCCTGCTCAACCCGGGCGACGAAGTGCTGGTGCCCTCGCCGGATTACCCGCTGTGGTCGGCTGCCACCATCCTCAACGATGGTCGCCCGGTGTATTACCGCTGCCGTCCGGAAAACGGCTTCCTGCCCGATCCGGTGGAGATGGAAGCACTGGTGTCCTCGCGTACCCGCGCCATCGTGCTGATCAACCCGAACAACCCAGTCGGCGCCAGCTACCCGCGCGAGCTGCTGGAAAAAATCGTCGCCATTGCCCGCAAGCACAACCTGTTGCTGCTGGTGGACGAAATCTACGACCAGATCCTGTACGACGGCACGCAGTTCCAGCCGGTCGCACCGCTGGCCGGCGATCACCCCTGCCTGACCTTCAGCGGCCTGAGCAAGGTGCACCGTGCCTGCGGTTGGCGCGTGGGCTGGATGCTGCTGTCCGGTGCCGGCGAGCAGCTGGGCGAGTTCCGCGCCGCACTCGACCTGCTCAGTGCGCTGCGCCTGTGTGCCAACGTGCCCGGCCAGTACGCCATCGAAGCCGCGGTCAACGGCCCGGATACCATTTCCGAACTGTGCAGCCCCGGTGGCCGCCTGTACGAAACCCGCCGCGCGGTGATCGAGGCCTGCGAGGCCAGCGAGCATCTGTCGCTGGTGGTGCCGTCGGGTGCGCTATACGCCTTCCCGGCAGTCGTCGGCCCGGCCGCACAAGGCTTCGACGACCACGACTTCGCCCTGCAGCTGATGGAAGAAGAAGGCGTTCTGGTGGTGCCGGGCTCCAGCTTCAACGTGCCCTACCGCAACCACTTCCGCGTGACCCTGTTGCCCGAGGCCAGCGTGATGCGCGAGGTGTTCGGCCGCATCGACAAGCTGCTCAGCCGGCGCGCCGAGGCAGTCACCAAGGTCGTGCAGCTCAAGCCGCGCAGCGCGGTGGGCTGATTGGTCTTGATCAGCGAAACCGCAGCCACCTCCACGTCTTACCTGGCGCTGGGCGACTCCTACACCATCGGTGAAGGCGTGGCCCAAGCCGATACCTGGCCGTTCCAGCTCGCCGCCGCGCTACGCGCACAAGGCATCGTGCTGGACGACCCGCAGGTCATCGCCACCACCGGCTGGACCACCGACGAGCTGGCTGCTGCCATCGACGCCGAAGCCCCGCAAGGGCCATACGCACTGGTGAGCCTGTTGATCGGGGTCAACAACCAATACCGCGGGCGGCCGTTGGCTGAGTACCGGCAGCAGTTCGAGCAACTGCTGCAGCGCGCGATTGCCCTGGCCGGCGAAGACCCGCGACGGGTGCTGGTGCTGTCCACGCCGGACTGGGGCTTCACCCCGTACGCGCAGCAGAACGGCCGCGATGCGGCGCAAGTCGCCCGCGAGATCGACGATTTCAACGCCGCCGCGCACGCCTGCTGCGGCGACTACAGCGTGGCCTTCGTCGACATCACCCCGACCAGCCGCGACGGCGGAGAAACGGTGGAAATGCTGGCCGATGATGGTCTGCACCCTTCGGCCGCCATGTACCAGCGCTGGATGGAAACCGCCTTGCCGGTAGCTGCGGAACTGCTGCAGGCAACCCCTGCCACGTGACGGAGCATGCCGGCCATCAAGCCTTTTCGGCTGATGCCGCCAAGGCCATCGCCAGCGCATTTGCTCCAATACAGCCCTGGGGCAACCGCTGGGACTATTACTACACGCTGGGCAAACTGCGCAGCGACCCGCTCTATCCCGGCGTGCTCGAAGCACTAAGCGGCAGCAGCGCACCGCTGCTGGACATGGGCTGCGGCCTGGGCCTGCTGGCGCATGCACTGCGCCACGACGGGCAATCCATGCCCTACCGGGGCGTCGACAACGACACCGCCAAGATTCGGCGGGCAAACAATGTCGCCAAGCGCTCGGCGCTCAGCGCCAGCACCTTCGACGTCATGGATCTGGCTACCACCCTGCCCGCCCATCGCGGCAGCGTCGCCATTCTCGACGTATTGCAATATCTGCCCGACGACGCCCAGCGATCCCTGCTGCGCAATGTGGCGGCAATGCTTGAGGATGACGGCCGGCTGGTGATGCGCATGGCTCTGGCCGACGAAACCCGCCGTGGCCGAATCTCGCGCATCGGCGACCGCGCGGCCAACCTGATCGGCTGGATGCAGTTCAGGCCCCGCCACTACCCCGATGCCGACTCTTTGCGCGCTTTACTGCAACAATGCGGCCTGACCGTCAGGCTCACCCCGCTGTACGGCAATACCCCATTCAACAACTGGCTGCTGGTCGCCCGACGCGGTTGAACCACGGTCAAGCCGTTTGCACCGATAATGGTGCCATTCCCTGCCGGCCCAACCGGGCTGGCGCAGCAACGAGATTCCCGTGAAGAAGACCTATAGCCTCGCCATCGAAGGCAAGCACCCCGACCGCCTGCTGGAAGCCAGCAAGCACGACATCCGCAAGTACACCAAACGTGAGCGCGGCAAGGCACTGCCGGCCGGCGCCGATTCCTGGGGTTTCGACAGCAAGCTGGGCGTGGACGAAGCCTCGGCCAAGCCGGTGGCGTATGACGAGCTGTTCCGCGCAATCGACGCGCTGGTAGCCGCTGGCAACACCCAGTTCTACGTCGAAGTGCTCAGCAAGACCGCCAAGCGCAGCCCGCGCCCGGTAGCCGATGCAGCCCCGGCAGCAGAGACCGATTTCGAAGATTGATCGCCCAAGCCCCTTCGCCACAGGCAAAAGGGGCAAGCGGTAGTGCCGAGCCATGCTCGGCAAGGGCCTTCCAGGCAATGCCTGTGTAGTGCCGAGCCATGCTCGGCAGGAGCTTTCCCGGTAAGGCCGGTGTAGTGCCGAGCCATGCTCGGCAGAGGCTTTCCAGGCCATCCATCCACATGCAAGAACGATGTGGGAGCGGCGTAAGCCGCGAAACCGGCACCATTGTGATCACCAACTGGTCCGCAATCTGCCGGATCTTGGGCTTCGCGGCTTACGCCGCTCCTACAGACGCTTGGCCGGCAGGGCCTCTGCCGAGCATGGCTCGGCACTTATCTCTTAGCGGTCTGTCACCTTAGGTGCCGAGAGCCCGGCGCGGGCGACCGTTCGGCACTAGGTCTTTTCGATCGCTTGGTAGCAAG